>WTIQ01000472.1 GCA_011525185.1 Paracoccaceae bacterium
CGGTGCTTTCGGACCGTCAAAGACGAACCCACGGATTTGGCTTGACACACCGTCTTTCTTGATCTTTTGAAGAGCTTTGAGGCCTAGGAAATCGACGCTACCGTCGAGGTGACAAAATTTTTCTAACCCCAATTGAAGCGGATTGTTTTCGCGGGTCATCTCATTTCCGTAGGACAATAAACCGCCTTCGATCCGCTCGATCAAGTTAGGGCAGCCAGGCGCGATATTAAAGGCCTGTCCTGCTTCCCAAATCCTGTCCCAGAGCGCTGGTCCCAAGGCGGTGTTGTTCAAATAAATCTCAAAGCCGCCTTGCCGTGAATAGCCCGATCTTGCAATCAGTTGCGACGTGCCTTCAAACTCGAACCAGCCAAATTTGAAAAACCCAATGTCTCGAATTCTTTCGCCAAAGACCGTGCTGAGAAGGGCTTCGGCTTTTGGTCCTTGTATGGCCAAAGGAGACACGTCGGGTTCATCGATTTCAACATCAAAACCTTTCCCTAAGGCAAGCCCAAGTGCATAGAGTAAAACATCACTATCGGCAATTGACAGCCAAAATCGGTCTGTGTCGATCTTGAGAAGAACGGGGTCATTGATCATACCGCCCTGATGATCGACGAGGGGTACGTAATAACACTCCCCCACTTTGGCATCACTGATCCGTCTGGGTGTCATCCATTGAATCAAGCGCTCCGCATCGGGCCCAGCGATCTGAACCTGACGTTGGCATGAGACGTCCCACATCTGGACATGGGCTCGAAGGTGCCAATAATCCTCTTCCACTGAGCGTTCAAAGGCCTTGGGCAACAGCATATGATTGACCACTGAAAATCCGCGCACGCCGACCTGTTCAATTCTGTCTGTATAGGGCGTGCGGCGAATGCGACGAGACATATTAAGACCATCGGCCATGAGAAATTTCCTTATGTCTGACCCAACGCCCAAGTTGGAATGAAGCTTCGATTTAGCTTAAAACCATTTCTGGAAAAGTGGCCAGATTTTTTCGGCACGACCAAGAGATAGATCAAGACCAAGGAGCGGTTTGAATTCTTCTGCTATGTTACAACGTCTTTTTGAATGAATGGAGCTAAACTGGTTTCAAACATCTGCATAAATTCGAGCGCGATGAGTGATGGCCTTTGTAATATGGGTCTGAGCAAAGTGAGTTTATGGGGGATTTTGGGTAAAAATGGCCGGAACTCGAGGCCTTGGTTCACATATTTGATGGCGTCAAGTTCACTGAGGATCGAGACACCCAGCCCATTGCTGACCAATTCACATGCTGACGTGAATTGGCGCACTTCGATGCTCGATTTTAGCTTAACTTGCTCCTCTTGAAAGGCTTGGGAAAGGCTTTGGAAGAAGACGCTGTCTTTGCGGGAATGTATGAGTTTTTCATCAACAAGGTCTTTCGGCGAAACAGACTTTAAGCGCGATAAGTGATGTCCTTGAGGGAAAATACAGACGGTTCTAATGTTGATTTCCCGCCGTTCCACTGACGGGTGCCCTGAGAATCCGTCTGTTATTCCGATGTCATATTGTTCTCCAACCATCCACTCTAGAATGCGTTCGGGCCGATCTGGTTCAATTGTCATAGTCACTTCTGGCCGATCTTTTAGAAATTCGGCTACAACTTTTGGAAGATGGCTGGTTGCGAAACCAGGGAGGCACGCCAATTTCAAATGGCCCGCTGTTCGCTCATTAATTTCAGAGGACGTATATTGAATATTTTTCATGAGCTCGAGCACCCGTTCTATGTCGGGATAGAGCAGTAAAACTTCCTGCGTGGGCTTCAATTGGCCATCTCTTTTTGTAAACAAACTGAAATCAAAATTTTTAGAAAGATCTGATATAAGACGGCTCATTGCGGGCTGACTGATCCCCAAAGAGGAGGCAGCGCCAGATATCGAACCTGTCGAGATCACTGCACTTAAAGCTTCTAACTGTCTGATGCGTAGCATAACGGCTCACTTATGTTCCAACCTCAAAATAATATAACATAGTATTATAAATAAACTACAAATATTATCTTGAATTATGTTTTCACAATCGTAAACTTTGGACACTCGAAGACTCCAAAATTCAACTGATAGATCAAAACGCATCAAAAGATGCAGGGAGGAAAAATGAATAAAAAAATATTAGGCGTACTTGCGGCTTCGACTTGCTTTTCACCTCTGATGGCGATGGCAGAAACCGAAGTACATTTCTGGCACGCATTCACTGGCCGGCTTGGAGAGTTGGTGGCCGCACAGGTGGACGACTTTAATGCGAGTCAAAGTGAGTATAAAGTTGTTCAGACCCACAAAGGAAATTACTCTGAGACTTTAAACGCCGGGATTGCTGCGTTCCGGGCCAAAGAACAACCTCACATACTCATGGTTTTTGAAGTGGGGACTGCGACGATGATGGCGGCGAAGGGAGCTATCAAGCCTGTCTATGAAGTGATGGCGGAAAGCGGTGCCCAGTTTGATCCAGACGCATATATCGGAGCAGTGAAGGGCTATTACACCACAACCGATGGTGATATGCTATCGCTCCCGTTTAATTCATCTACTCCCGTTCTTTGGGTGAACCGAGACGCCATGTCAGCCGCGGGCGTTGATCCAGATACGGATATGTCCACTTGGGAACAAGTGGGCGGCGTGTTGGATCAATTGAAAGCGGGGGGTGAAGATTGTCCATTAGTCACCGCATGGCAGAGCTGGATCCATCTTGAAAACTTCTCAGCTTATCATGATGTGCCGTTTGCATCGCAAGATAATGGGTTTTCTGGTCTTGACACTGTGCTGATGCTTAATGGGCCTGCGCAAGTTGCCCATTTGTCGGCAATGGGCGATTGGGCCAAAGATGGCAAGTTCATCTACACGGGCCGTAGAAACGAAGGAGGCGCGAACTTTAGAGCTGGAGAATGTGCTTTGTTCACCGAGAGTTCTGCGGGGTATGCAGGGATAAGCTCAGAAGCTCAATTTGATTTTGAAGTGCGTCCTCTGCCGTATTGGAAAGCAGTCGCGTCAGAACCTCAAAACACCATAATTGGTGGAGCTTCTCTTTGGGTTATGCAGGGGCATGAGAGCGAAGAATACAAAGGTGTTGGTGAATTTTTATCCTTCCTTTCGACCTCTGACGTTCAGGCCGCTTGGCATCAGAACACTGGCTATCTGCCAATTACAGCCGAAGCAGGAGATGCAACGCGCGCTTCTGGGTTCTATGATGAAAACCCCGGAACGGACATTGCGGTCATTCAAATGACAGCAAAGCAACCGACCGCAAACTCCAAAGGGCTTAGACTGGGTTCATTTGACCAAATTCGCGGTATAATTGATGAAGAGTTAGAAGCGATATGGTCTGGTGATAAATCAGCGCAAGAGGCGATGGATAGCGCCAAAGAACGAGGGGACAAACTCCTTCGTCGCTTTGAAACAGCCAATAAATAAAAAGAATACCGGCGAGCTTAATCACTCGCCGGTTTTATTTTGGTGATTTTAGATGGAAAAACGGGTCATTTTTCGTGGATGGTTGCTCCCAATTTGTTTGGTAGCCCCACAATTGATAATTTCAGTGGTCTTTTTCTTTTACCCCGCAGCACAGGCTGTATGGCAATCCTTGTTTATTCCAGATCCATTTGGGTTGTCCGCTCAGTACGTTGGCTTGGGCAATTTTGAATATTTACTCAGTGATAAATATTACAGAGCGTCATTTGTCACCACAGCCGTGTTTTCTATTTTGGTGACCTTGTGCTCGATGGTGCCTGCTCTTTTTCTGGCCGTTTGTGCAGATCGTCTCATCAAAAGCTCTGGCATCTATCGGACACTCTTGATTTGGCCCTACGCGGTTGCTCCCGCTGTCGCGGGCGTTTTGTGGATGTTTATGTTCAACACGCGGGTCGGGATCATTTCATGGTATTTGGGCCAACTGGGCTATGACTGGAACCATGTTTTAAATGATGGAGAAGCAATGGGATTGGTTGTGGTCGCTTCGGCATGGGGTCGGATCAGTTACAATTTCTTATTCTTTTTTGCAGCACTACAATCGGTTCCAAAATCAGTTATTGAGGCGGGCGCGATCGATGGCGCGCGCTTTTGGCGTCGGTTTTTTGACATTGTTTTACCGCTGATCACGCCTACAGCGTTTTTCCTAATGGTGGTCAATGTGGTTTATTCCTTCTTTGAAACTTTCGGCGTTATTCACACCATCACCTCTGGAGGGCCGCAACAAGCAACCACCATATTGGTTTATAAGGTGTTTTCAGATGGTTTTGTCGGACAAGATCTTGGGTCTTCCTCTGCCCAATCTGTTATTCTTTTGGTTTTGGTTGGTGCCTTGACAATCATTCAATTCAAATATGTAGAAAAGCGGGTGCATTATTGATGGCCGAGGCGCAAGGCATGGTGCAAAAAACGGGTGCACATTTGTGGATCACGCATGTGTTGATGATCACAGGTGTCTTGGTGATTTTTTTTCCAATTTGGCTGGCCTTTGTTGCATCTACTGTGACACAGCCTGAAATTGTTAGCCCCCCGATGCCCATTTTACCAGGAGACCATTTTTGGGAGAACTATAAGGCGGCGCTTTTTTCAGGGGTGAATGTTCCTGTCGCCACAATGTTGATAAACAGTTTACTGATGGCAATCGGCATTGCGATTGGTAAAATTATCATTTCTCTCTTATCGGCCTTTGCAATCGTATATTTCAGATTCCCAGGGCGCACTTTCTTTTTTTGGCTTATTTTCATAACCTTAATGCTTCCTGTTGAAGTGCGCATCGTGCCAACATATGAGGTTGTCGCCAGCTTTGGTTTGTTAAACAGTTATTCAGGACTCATCTTACCACTGATTGCGTCGGCCACTGCGACCTTTTTATTTCGGCAATTCTTTATGACCATTCCAGATGAGCTCGCAGAAGCCGCTCGGGTAGATGGAGCGAAACCTATGAGGTTTTTTGTTGATATTGTTCTCCCGATGAGTCGAACGAATATCGCTGCTCTGTTTGTCATCTTATTCATTTATGGCTGGAACCAATATTTATGGCCCCTGCTAATCACCACTGATCCAGAAATGAACACGATTGTTATGGGAATAAAACAGATGTTCCCATCTGGTGATGATGTTGCAGAATGGCCTGTCATTATGGCGACTTCGATATTGGCGATGATACCGCCTGTAATTGTTGTGATCTCAATGCAAAAACTTTTTGTCCGTGGACTTATGGATAGCGAGAAATAGAAATGACCTACGTATCTTTGAACAGTGTCAAGAAAAGCTTTGGACCAACAGAAGTTATCCATGGTGTCACAATGGATATCAAAGAAGGCGAATTCATTGTTATTGTGGGGCCGTCGGGCTGTGGAAAATCCACGTTGTTGCGGATGGTTGCTGGCTTAGAGACGATTTCATCAGGTGAAATTGAGATCGCGGGCGTCGTCGTAAACGACAAAGAACCAATGGACCGCAATATTGCAATGGTCTTTCAGAATTACGCGCTTTACCCGCACATGACCGTGTATCAGAACATGGGATATGGGCTTAAACTTGCCGGGGATTCAAAAGCTGAGATTGATCAAAAAGTGCAGGACGCTGCAGAGTTGCTACAGCTGAGTGAGTTATTAAATCGAAAACCGCGCCAATTATCTGGAGGACAGAGGCAACGCGTTGCGATGGGGCGGGCAATTGTGCGCAAACCATCGGTATTCCTATTCGATGAACCACTGTCCAACTTAGATGCAAAATTACGGGTTCAAATGAGATTGGAAATACGGGACCTGCAACGCAAGCTTGGCATTACATCTCTCTATGTGACACATGATCAGGTGGAAGCTATGACAATGGCGGATCGTATGATCGTCATGAATGGGGGTAGGGCAGAGCAAATAGGCACACCCTTAGACGTCTATCGAAAGCCGAGTTCACTTTTTGCCGCTCAGTTCATTGGAAGCCCGGCTATGAACATATTCGATGCTCGTATCGAAAATAATACATTACAAATGGGAGAGACAATAATAGCTGCAATCGAAATGCCAGATCAGGCCGTAAAATTAGGGATACGTCCAGAACATTTCGTACCTTCGCCTACGGGCGCGATCAAAATCTCGATAAAGGCCACAGAGCCGCTTGGGGCGAATACGCTTTTACATGGCAAATTATCTGGTATGGGTCAAAACATTACTGTCAGTATGCAAGGGGTTCACGAGCTTTCTGAAATCAATCCTACGATGGCTTTTGACGTTGAGAGAGAAAACATACACTTATTTGATGCCTCAAATGGGAAGAGATTATCATGAAGGATCGGTATCCAGCAGTTGATGCCTTTCGAGGGGGTGAAAAGGTCATCCGGATCGTTGGGCATAGAGGTGCCCGTGGCTTGATTCCCGAAAACACTATGATCGGCTTTAAAACAGCCGTCTCTATGGGCATCCACCTGTTGGAATTTGATGTGGTTTTATGTGCAGATGGGTTTCCAGTCATAACGCATAATCATGCCATTCATGCGCCAACCTTTAGAATTCCAGAGACGGATTGTTTTGTGACCGAAGAGCCGAAAGTTCTGGATTTAAACTGGTCTGAGTTGCAAAGCTTTGAAATCGGAAGATTAGACGCACACAGTCAGTATGGGAAACGATTCCCAGATCAGCTCCAGTTAGATGGGATAAAAGTTCCGAAGTTGGCTGATTTACTGTCTTATGCGGAACACTTGGGGGATCAAAAAATTTATCTGATGTTGGAAATTAAGTCAGATCCAGCACATGTGAAGGATGCAGAGTTTCGCGCAAATTTGGTTGCCAAGGTCATAGCCGAAGTTAGGACATTTGGACTTTCTGAACAAACCCGCTTGCATAGCTTGGATGGGCAAAGCGTAGAAGAATGTAAGAAACAGGCACCAGAGCTGCCAATTGCATTTTTAACGCAATTAACCGAAAACGCG
>WTIQ01000182.1 GCA_011525185.1 Paracoccaceae bacterium
GAAAAACGAGGCTTTGCTGTGGAAACAGCAGGATCTGTCGCTGCAGGCCGCGCCATATCTACAGCACGACCACCCGCCTATGCAGTCGTAGATTTACGGCTGGAAGATGGCAATGGGTTGGACGTTGTAGAGGTTCTGCGCACCAAACGGCCTCAATGTCGCGTGGTTGTGTTGACAGGTTATGGCGCCATTGCGACCGCGGTTGCAGCCGTTAAAATCGGGGCGACTGATTACCTAAGTAAGCCCGCAGATGCGACCGACATCACCAATGCGCTTTTGGCAATGGATGATGACCTGCCCCCACCACCAGAAAACCCAATGAGTGCGGACCGGGTCAGATGGGAACATATCCAACGTGTTTATGAGCTCTGCGACAGAAATGTCAGCGAAACAGCGCGTCGCCTGAATATGCACCGTAGAACGTTACAGCGTATCTTGGCGAAACGCTCACCCAAGTGATACGGCCTTGAGCGGCTATCTGTTATAAAACTGGCTTAAGGGCAATCATACCGTAACCGTATGCGGCTCATCTCAGTCGCGCAGGGCACAAACCCAAGCGCGGTGTAATAAGTGATTGCGGCATGATTTGTTTTCAGCGTCGTTGCATCAATCGTTGTAAGACCGCGGTGTATCGCCTCGCATTTCGTTTCCGTCCATAGAGCAGATCCAATACCCTTACGCATCGCCTTGGGAACAACATAGCTGCCAATAACACCCCAGTGCTTCGGAACATCGTACATATTTGGCACACTCGCGCGTTTAAGAGATTGAAAGCCAACAGCATCACCATCAAGTTCCGCGATAAAAAGGGCAATTTGATCGGGATGGCTAAGATACAACTTGATGACCTCAGAAGAGCTGACATCGCGCTGAGGATCAATTGCGCGCGTGGCCGCCTCTAGAATTTTCGAGATAACCCCAACATCACGATCCCCAGCAGCGCGCATTTTCAGACCATCTTGTGTCATTTCAAAATTCACTAAAAAGATGACTCACAAGCGCTCTGCATTGATCAAGATGTCGCAACGATGCCCTTGTCAAAAAGCTGCGCAATCTCTGTGCTACAGGCACCAACTACATCACCGAGGATTTCTTCGGTGTGCTGCCCCAGTTTGGGAGTAATACGCGCATTTCGTTCAGCGCAATGCGCAAATGTAACAGGAGAGGATGGGACGGGATAGCGTCCAAGTCCATCTTGTTCAATAATTTCGAACATCGGGTTCTCTTCACTCAAGTCAGCATCCATTTTAAGCGCTTCCTCAAGCGAGCGGAAAACAGACCATGTCAGACCCATAGAGTCAAAGTCACTGGCAAAATCCGATAAGTTACGTGCTGCAAACCACGGTTTTAAAATAGCCGTAATGCGGTCTCTTAACTGCCAGCGATTACCTTCTTCGGCAAGCGATAGACCACTTTCTTGGGCAAGAGCCTCCATTTGTGCGGCGGTCCCTGTGGCTTTGACAATCAAATGCCATTGACGATCTGTCAGCCCGATAATCATAATACGTTGCCCATCTGCACAGACAAAGTCCTGGCCATAGGCACCGTAAAGCGCATTTCCCGATTTCCCGCGTTGCTGGTTTGTGGTGTAGGCCTCTCCGATCATGCCCAGATGCCCGATCGTTGCGGCGGCCACATCTTTGAGAGCGAGTTGAACATCATCGCCCTCTCCCGTCTTAAGACGCCTCCGCTCTGCCGCCAAAAGGGCAGAAACCACCATATTACCCGCGATGCAATCCCAAGCAGGAAGCGCGCTGGCCACAGGCTCCTCACTGCCCACTGGCCCCGTTATATGCGGAATGCCCAGCGCCGGGTTCACCGTATAGTCAACCTGAGGACGTCCAGCTCGGTCCCCCGTCAGCGTTACCATGATAAGATCTTCTCGGAATTTCGACAGGGTCTCATGATCCATCCAACCGCGCACGCGAAGGTTTGAAATAAATAGCCCTGCATCCTCACCAGGGGCGGTGATTATGCGGGTGATCAATTCCTTGCCCTCGGGCGCGCGCATATCAATGGCAATTGAGCGTTTGCCCTTATTCATGCCAGCCCAAAAATGACTAGCACCACTATCAGAAACGGGCCAGCGCTTGGCGTCCAAGCCCCCTTCTAAGCGGTCAAACCGGATCACATCCGCCCCCATTTGCGCCAGTGTCATACCTGCCAAAGGAACCGCAACAAAGGCTGAGCCTTCGACAACGCGCATGCCTTTCAAAATCGTACTCATGTTAGATGCTCCTTACCACCGCGCTTTGGCCTGCATTGTGCGATGCCCTCCTAAGACACCGCCAGCGATGGATAATTGGTTGGTTTCGTCACCCTGTTCGGCGCGCACTGTGAAATCATCGAAATGAAAACAGGGGTGCACCCCGCGGAAGTCAAAATGCGTCAGCGGTTTTTTAGCGTGTAGAGAGGTTTCGCGCGCAATGATCATAGCCTGCATCGGTCCATGGACGACGAGACCAGGATATTGCTCTACATCCTGCGCATAGGGGAGATCAAAATGAATACGGTGCGCATTAAACGTAATCGCGGAAAACCGAAACAGTCGCGTGGACGGCATCGGATGCGTTTTCTCAAAAACAAAAGTCTCCAACATCGGTTTTTTGGGGGGCGGATTAAAGGATTTGGGCATTGCCAAATATACAATATTCTGTGTCTCTTTAATCGCAAGGCCATCTTCGCCCAAGACATCATGGTCCACCGTGACAAAGGCCATCGTGCCCGTTGACCCTTCTTTTATATCGACCTTTTCAATAGTCATGCGCCGCTCCAAGCGCTCGCCGACGTGTAACGCCTTCAAAAATTGCAGCGAACCACTGGCCCACATCCGCCGCTCAAGTCCAAGATCAGGCAAAAAAGCACCCTTTGCGGGGTGGCCATCACTCCCAAGTTTTTCGGTGGCGACCACAGGCGAAAAGGCACACCAATGGGCAAGTTGAGGCAAGACCGCACCCAATGCCACGTCATCATCCCATCCAAAAGTCGCACAAATTTCCGCACATCTCTGTGTCGATATTTCTCCCACTTCCGTGAGTTTACGGCCCACATAGGATTGCGCAGCGCTTCCGTCCATTTCAACTTCTCCGTCTTAAACTGCCGAAGTAAGCCATAATTGACAAAAATCAAAAACTTTTGCGTTTATATTTTCTTATTCAGCCTTCACTATTCTGTAAAAATTCGCACGCGCCCTAATCTCCAAAATGCTCCATTTGCCCCTTGCCCGCGCGAATTTGCTCAGCCGCCACGCGAAGAATTTCTGCGGCATGCTCCAAATGCTCTGCTGATTGGCTCTGCGCATCTGAAAACGGCTGATCAATCAAGTGTTTTTCTAAAAATCGCTTTGTTTGGACAGCCGCATGTCTGGAATATTCTGTGGTGACAACATGGGCAGGATCAGCATGGCAGAGCTGATCATAACGCGCATAATCGGGATAGTCAGGGTCAAAGGGAATGTATCCATTAACCATCGTGATGCGCTCTCCAGGCGCGGTCAGTCCCTTGGCTTGATGCACGACGAGATTGCCTTGCTGCAAGATCGCATACCCAGGGCCTGGCATATCTGGCGAAATGATACGCTCTGGCGGAACAGCCTGCCCCTCAGCCTTGAGCGCTGCCATTTCCTCTTTGGTGCCTTTAAAATACTGAAATTGGCCACCCTGATTGCGCTTGGGATCTGTGACAAACATGACGTAGTCAAAGCGAAGGGTGTCAACGTGCCATTTATCGACGTTTTCACCTAGTGTCTTGGGGTTATAATTCAGATGCCCCAGTTGATGCGGAATTGTATGAGGCATCAATTGTAATCCAACGATGTCGGACAAAAACTTTGTGACCTCCTGTGAGAGGCAAAGGTCACGCAAAAATTTGGAGCGATAAACCCCACCGCGCACATTTCGCGCTATCCGCGGATTTGATGTGCAGAAATCTTCCAAACGTTTAACGGTGTCATACAACAAGGCGGCACCTTCATCCGATAGAATACGAAACACAGAGGTTGCTGCAAATGAAGCTGGGGCGTCGCGGAGCACATCTTCGCTGTACCCCAGTTCATCAAGTCCATAGACGGTTTGAGGGCGTTCAAGTTGAAGGTGTCGCGCGGGATCAAAGATCGGTTCATTCTCAAGCGGCTCAAACCCCGCAGGACGATGCTGAAAGTCAAATGGATACATGCTTGCTCCTCCTTGCAGCCCACTTTAGCCCCTTTACAGGGCCAAAGATGTCAAAATACGACCTAGAGCCGCTCGATTATTTCTTGAATAATTGAAGACCCTAAAGGACTTTTCTGTATGATCCGAGCGCTTTTGATCCTCACACCTCATGAGGGCTGATAAGCGAGATAACTGTGTTGAATTGCTATTTGATCGGCGATGAATTTTGCGTCATGCCAAACGCCCCAGATGAACGAGGACCCGCGCCGCGACTGCCAAGGTAAACCGACAAAATATAGCCCTGATTCGGTTGAAATGCCGCGGCTGTGAATTGGGCGACCTCGTGCGTCAAAGGAGCCGATGTTTAACCAGTTGTAATCTGGCCGATAGCCCGTAGCCCATATGACGGACGTGATATTTTGCGCCTCAAGATCGACCTCAAGGAGAGGCTCTTTCAGACAGGCTGGATCAGGCCAAACCTTTCGCGCGTCTGGGTCCTCTGGTAAATCCAGATTTTTGCGTCTTATGTAGGCATCTGCTTCGTCAAGGACCGAGACATAATTGCGATCCCCATGCGCAATATTGTCTTGAAGATCCTCAGCAAAGCTAAGAATGCCATTGTCATAGGATTTGGTCATACCCAGCAAAATCATACCAGCGGCTGCAAAGCGGCGGAAGTCGACTGTTTGGCCCCCATCTTTTCCGCTCACGGCAAAGGTCACATGTTCGGTCCCTGGCGCTGGTGTCGGCATTTCCCATTTGCCAAGCACCCCAAGCCACCAAACATTGTCACGCCCCCTATAACGACGAGGAGGACGGTCATGCGGACTTATGGAAAGAAAGACCTGACGCCCGCTTTCCATGAGCTCTTGCGCAATTTGCGCCCCAGATGAGCCTGCCCCAACCACAAGGACCGCGCCATGTGGCAACTGCTCTGGGTTACGGTAATTAGCAGAATGCATTTGCATCACACCCGCATCCTTGGGAATAATTGGGGGGATCACCGGCTCTTGAAACGATCCCGTTGCTGCAACGATATTCTTGGCTTGAAACACGCCCTCAGAAGTGGTGACGTCAAAGCCCCCATGGGCTTCATTTCGCTGAACGTCTTGCACATCAACACCACAGTGAACGGGAGCTTTTATATGATCCACATAGGTCTCGAAATATTCAACCACAGCATTTTTAGGGACAAAGGCTTCGGGCGAATGCCCTTCAAATGACAATCCAGGAAATCGATCATGCCATGCAGGACCATTTGCAACAAGGCTATCCCACCTGTGGGTCCGCCATTTTTCGGCGATGCGCGCCCGCTCAAACACAAGATGATCAATGCCATGCTTACTAAGATGTTCACTCGTGGCGATGCCTGCTTGGCCAGCGCCAATGACGATTGTATCCACTTGGTCTTTGCCCATGAAGCCTCTTATTGGTTGGTTAGCTCTCAGGTATAAGTCCCCTTCCCACTTACATATAATATCGATTGACATAGCACTGATTAGGAATGCCCTAAGTGGGCATTAATGAAAGCACTCTTGAAAAAAGGGAACAGATTTGAGCATATCACGCTATGCCTTAATTGCGGAAAGTAGACGACATGACCCATACTCGTATCCGGAAATTCAATACGAAAGAGACCTATCCTGAGCAAAATCTCGACAATGATCTCTGTCAAGCTGTCGTTACGCACGGCGGAAAAACGGTCTGGCTGCGTGGGCAGTGCCCGCAAAACCTAGACGACGCTGTGAACATAGACAGCCACGATCCTGTCGAGCAAACCCATAAAGTTATGCAGAACATTCGCCAATTGATCGAAGAGGCGGGGGGCTCAATGGCGCATCTGGTTAAAGTGGTAGTCTACATCACAGACGTGCGCCACCGTGAGGCGGTCTATCGAACTATGGGAGAGTACATAAAAGGCGTTCATCCCGTTTCGACTGGGCTTGTTGTCCAGGCATTGGCACGTCCAGAGTGGCTTGTTGAAATTGACGGCACTGCTGTCATTCCCGAGGATTATCAGCCATGACCTTTTCTCTTGTCGCACGCTGTGCGGAAACGGGCATGTTTGGGATGGCGGTTGCCTCCTCCTCTCCAGCAGTAGCGGCGCGCTGCGCTCATGCCCGTGCAAAAGTGGGGGCAGTCTCGTCACAAAATGTGACCGACCCCTCCTTGGGCCCGCAGGTCTTGGACCTCATGGAAAGTGGCAAGAGCGCATCACAGGCGATTTCTATCATTCAAAGCGAGGGTGCCTTCATGGACTACCGGCAAGTTTTGGCTGTGGATCATAACGGCCAAAGTGCCATACACTCAGGTCAAAATGCGCTCGGGATATGGAACCAAGCACAGGATGAAAATGTGGCCTCTGGAGGCAATATGCTGGACAACTTGGGCGTGCCACAAGCCCTTGTTGACGCCTTTATAGCCTCCTCAGGACATATTGGAGATCGGCTGATGACCGCCATGCACGCGGGGCTCAAGGCGGGTGGAGAAGCTGGACCAATTCACTCGGCGGGTATGAAAATTGTCGATCGCGTCAGTTGGCCTGTCGTTGATTTGCGATGCGATTGGACAGAGCAATGCCCCCTAAAAGAGTTACAAGTTGCTTGGGACATCTACAAACCTCAACTCGACGCTTATATTCAGCGCGCCTTGGACCCGCGCGAGGCACCATCCTATGGCGTGCCAGGTGACGAGTAATCACAGGGCCATTTTCAATTTTGTTCCGCTTTCAACATCGTTATGATAAAGCGAGCAAGGTGAGTTGATATGTTGCGATTTACATTTCGACAATTGGAGTATTTCGTCGCTGTCGGTGAATGCGGAAGTATTGCGGAGGCCTCAGAAAAGGTAAATGTATCCTCCCCTTCCATATCAGCGGCGATTACCCAACTTGAAAGCGAATTCGGCCTCCCACTCTTTGCAAGACAACACGCAAAAGGCTTGTCACTGACCCTTGCGGGTCGTCAAATGATGGAGCGCGCTAAAATCGTGCTCGCAGAGGCCGACCAATTGGTCAATCTTGCACGTGATATTTCAGGGACAATTCGCGGTCCACTTGCCGTGGGATGTATGCTCACCTTTGCCCAAGTTATCTTGCCAAGCCTCAGGTCCAGCTTTGAAGCCCGCTTCCCCGATGTACGCATGACGCAATTTGAGCTGGATCAGGCAGAAATTTTTTCAAAACTAAGAAAAGCCGAGATTGATCTCGCACTGACCTATGATTTGGATTTGCCGACCGATTTGGAATTTCAGCACATAAGCGCCTTGCCACCCTATGCGATGTTTGACGCGACGCACCCACTGGCCCATAAATCGACTGTCGCTATTGAAGACCTTGCAGCGTTCCCAATGGTGCTCTTGGATTTACCGCTGAGTTCGGATTATTTCCTTTCATTTTTTACGCAGGCAGGACTGCGCCCAGTGGTGAAGGAACGAACACGTGATATGGCTGTGTTAAGAAGCCTTGTGGCCAATGGATTTGGCTATTCCATTGCAAACGTGCGGCCACTAAACGATCTATCTCCAGACGGTAAGTCGCTCAAATTTGTACCTATCTCTGGGGATGTAAGAGCCATGCGATTTGGCATTCTCACGACGCCAGATGCAGACAACATGAACATAATTCGCGCCTTTTCGGCCCATTGCAAATCCGAAAGTGACCAAGGCCATCTGGTGGGTCTAAAAACCATTTAAAAGCGTTATGCAAAACTCTTTCATAGCGCGAGCGCGTGGCGAGATGCAGCTCTGAGATATGTTCAAACGATTAGAGATATTCGCGCACTTGATCAGCTCAATATCGAGAATGTCCTTTCCTTTTGGCGCGAAATCAGGGCATTAACACATGAGTGATGGAGGAATGATGGATACGGTTTTTGACACGCTGGATCACCTGATCGGATTTAACACTGTCTCGTCTAAGTCCAATCTCGATCTTATTTCTTATCTCGAAGCATTCTGTACCAACCTCGGGGCAGAGACCCAACGCATCTATGGAAAGACCCAAGAAAAATGTGGGCTCATCGCACATTTTGGTCCTCATGTGGAGGGCGGCATCATTCTCTCTGGACACACGGATGTTGTCCCAACCGAGGGACAAAACTGGACGCGACCAGACTTTCGACTAACACGAGAGGACGATCGGTTTTACGGCCGAGGGACAACAGACATGAAGGGCTTTTTGGCCTGTATGCTTTCGGCTGCGCAAAAGTCTACACAACATAAGTTGCAAAGACCTTTGATCCTTGTGTTTTCTTATGACGAGGAAATCGGCTGCATCGGCATTCAAGAAATGCGTGAAACACTCCCGCAGGAGCTTGGGAGTGCTCGGTTGTGTATTGTGGGGGAACCCACCGAGATGCATGTGGCCATTGGACACAAAGGCAAATCTGCTTATCGTGCCCTTTGCACGGGCGAGGCAGGACATTCCGCCCTTGCCCCACTTTTTCAAAACGCACTCTATGTTGCTGCTGATTTCACAAAATCGCTACAAGAGCTTCAAGAGACATATAAAAGCAGCGGTCAACGTGATGCCGCTTATGATATACCTTATACAACCTTTCACATCGGCAAACTCAACGGAGGAATGGCGCTCAATATTGTTCCTGATCGCGCTCAAATTTTGTTTGAAAGCCGGTATCTCGCTCAAGACGGCAGCGCAAAGGTTCATAACGATATTCAAGCCATCATCACCCGAGTGAATGATATTTATACGGGCAATGCAATCAGGTGTGAAACCGTTTTCGCCTATCCAGGACTTGATATGGATGATCGCTCAGAGGCAACGCAGTTTGCTCAAAAGTTAATGGGCAACCACGCTTTGAGCAAAGTGGCCTTTGGCACCGAAGCAGGTATTTTCGCTGAACTTGGCATTCCAACACTGGTCTGTGGCCCAGGCTCTATGGCGGGACAGGGACACAAACCCGATGAATATATTACACTTGAGCAATTGATGACTTGCGAAGCCGCTCTTTTTCGCTGCGTGGAAAGCCTCACTTAGAGCGTGTCACGTTTAATAGGACTCATTTGACACGCTCTAATTTATTGTTTTGTCGCATGTACGAACCGCCAAACTGGTGCCCACTTTGGCTGAACATGCTCTCGCAAGACCTCTGCACATCAGAAAATGTCAGCAGAAAGACCTCGCCCACTGGCGGCATCATTGGGCCGCGCCTGACAGCGAGCAAAGCGCAACCATATCAAAAGTTGCACGCCTAAACAGGATTAGGGAGTGGTTCGCTGTTGAGATAGGCCGCAATATTAGTCACAGCCATATGCCCCATCTCTGTGCGCACTTCGAGAGAGGCTGTGCCTAAATGCGGGAATAGTGTCACATTTTCCATGCCCATAAGTGCCTCGGGAACCTTGGGTTCAAATTCATAGACATCAAGCCCTGCTCCACCAATTTCTTTTCGCTGCAAGGCCTCTATCAATGCGGCTTCATCCACAACATCACCGCGGGCAATATTCACGAAAATTGCATGCGCGGGCATATGGGCAAAAACATCCGCGTTAATGATATGCTTGGTCTCTGCCCCACCAGGGACAGCGACAACTACAACATCGGCTTTTGAGGCAGCCTCTGGGACCGACGCGCAGGCCTCAGCTGGAAAATCAAGCGCTTTTGGTGAGCGGCTGGCATAGACGACTTGCATTCCAAACCCAAAGTGGCACCGTTTTGCAATCGCCTGCCCGATACGCCCCATGCCGATAATGGCCACTGTTTTTCCGCTCAAGTGCAGGCCCAACATCTGGGTTGGGTGCCAACCCTCCCATTGACCTGCGCGCACAAGGCGTTCGCCCTCTCCCGCGCGTCGTGCTGTCATCAGCATCAGTGTCATTGCAATATCAGCCGTGGCATCGGTCACGGCACCTGGTGTGTTGGTCACAGCGACCCCACGATCAGAGGCAGCCTTAACGTCAATATGATTGTAACCAACTCCAAAATTTGCGAGCAGTTTACACCGAATATCAGACACACTGTCAAAAACGCTTTGAGAAAATAGATCTCCGAGCGTGGGCAGCACGATGTCATAGTCGCTCAGTGCAGAGTGCATTTCACTTTGTGACAGGGACGTTGTTTGAGCCCGCTCTGTCACATCACCCAAGGTACGCACTCGCTCCATAACACTCTCAGGCAAAGGCCTCGTAACTAGTATCTGTGTCAATGCATTTTCTCCCCGTTTCTCACCATTTTATCAGGCCCGATCAAGACAATTCTACCCTCAGCATCGCTTAGGCCTAGGACCAAAACTTCTGACATAAACCGACCAATTTGGCGCGGCGGGAAATTCACCACAGCCATGACCTGTTTGCCAATGATGCTGAGTGGATCATAATGGGCTGTGATTTGGGCGGAGCTCTTTTTTACGCCAATTTCATCCCCAAAATCGACCCAAAGCTTGATCGCTGGCTTGCGCGCTTCTGGATAGGGCTCGGCGCGCACAACAGTGCCGACGCGGATATCCACCCGCTCAAAATCCGCATATGTTATATCAGCCATTTGATAGCTCTCTTGATCGCTCTATGGCGTGCAACACCGTCTTTTCCATAAGGGGAGCTAGCCCTGTTTTCTGATCCATCAACACCTCAAGCCCCGCCTGTGTGGTTCCATTGGGGCTCGTAACATTGATCCGCAACTGCTCTGGGCTCTCGGTTGCTGTTAACGCCAATGCGCCCGCACCCGCAACCGTTGCTTTGGCAAGCGTCATAGCAAGCTCATCTGACAAGCCTTGCTTCTTTGCCGCTTCTGCAAGCGTTTCGATCATATGAAAAACATAAGCAGGACCAGACCCAGAGACGCCTGTGACCGCATCCATTTGGCTTTCATGCTCGAGATGAACCGTTTGCCCAATCACCGAAAGAAGATCCGTTACCAAAGAGAGGTCCTCTTTCTTTGTACGCGCGTTCCCAACCAGAGCAGTTATCCCCTGCCCGATCGCCGCAGGCGTGTTTGGCATTGCGCGAATAATTGGGGCCGATCTCCCTAGGCTGCTCTCGTATGTGTCAATTGAGGTGCCCGCGGCAACCGAGACAAAAATCGTGTTTCCTTTGGTCAGCTCAAGAAGCTGCGGGAGAGCATCACTCATCATTTGCGGCTTGACGGCGATTAAGGCCAAGCTCGCTTTTGCGGGTAAAGCCGTGTTGAGATGCACCCCCGTCGACCTAAGCCAGTCTGACGGCGCGGGATCAATCACAAAAACACGTTCTGGAGCGATCCCCTTTCGAAGCCAGCCCGCCAACATAGCCGAGCCCATTTTTCCACATCCCAAAATGACGATGCCATCGGGGAGACGGCTATTAATGTCCATCACTGATCTCCTGAGCAGTTTACTTCCTGTTCAGGAGAGAGCTTTACGCGCGACCGTAGGCGCCTGCAATGGCAACTTTCAAAGCTGCTTTGGGCTCGTCTTCGCCGTATGCGACGAGCTGAAGCGCTGGATAAAACCGCTCTGCGGCCTCAACAGCACTAGAAATCAATGTGTTCACTTGATCTGTGCCCGCTGTTTGACCACCGGTCAAAACCAACCCATAACGGTGGACCATGAGCCCCTGATCCTGCCAATATGTAAAGTTACCACACCAACACTTGTCGTTGATCTCGTTTAAAAGTTCATAAATTTTTGGTAAACGCTCGATGTCAGGGGTCATTTCAAAGGTACAGATCAAACGCAGTGTCTCATCGTAACCCGACCAAGCTAAGGTGATCGAGTACGTTCGCCATTGTCCCTCTACCGCCATCGCTATTTGATCATCCGCAATACGATCAAAATCCCACTCATAGTGCTCTGCAATATTCTCTACAATGTCGATTGGATGTAGGTCTTCTGCAAGTAAGGTTTCACTCAGCGCCATAGACGTCACCTTTATGTCATGCGGGGTCGCTGAAACGCGCCCCGCGTTATACTGCTCGGGAAGCGCGGAGGATGCCGCACTCCTCACTATACAGGTTATAGTGTTTCTGCCGGGAGTAAAGCGAAATTTAGCGTTGAGCTACAATAAGTAGTAGCACAATACGAATGTCCCACTATTTCTGCATCGTATAGGTCAAAATTCGAGCGTGCTCAAAGGGACTACTTTCAGAGAAAAGAGAGCTTTATTTTTTGTCCAACGCATCAAGGCGTGCCTTGAGCGCTTCGTTTTCTTTGCGCGCTTTTTGTGCCATTATCCGCACTGCATCGAATTCCTCGCGGGTGACAAAGTTGCGATCAGCCATCCAGCGATCAATCATCGACTTCATCGCTGTTTCTGCTTCCTCTTTTGCGCCTTGGGCAACACCCATCGCATTCGTCATCAGTTGCGATATATCATCAAGCATTTTGTTTCTTTGTTGCATCAGACACTCCAGTGTTCCATTGCCCTCTTATATGGCGTAATGATGAGCCAGTCTCAAGGGCGTCGGTAGAGTTTCACGAAGGGTAGAGACAAAGATGATAATTTTTCCCGATATTTCACCCGACATTTTCTCCGTGTCTATCGGAAATTTTGAACTGGCCCTTCGCTGGTACGCGATGTCTTATATACTGGGTATCATTTTGGGCTGGCGATTGGCTGTTTTGACAATTCGTCGCTCTGACCTCTGGCCCAAAAACCAAGCGCCTATGGAGCCCGTCCAAATTGAGGACCTCCTCACCTACGTGGTGATCGGAGTGATTGTTGGTGGGCGGCTGGGATATGTTATTTTCTACAAACCGATGGAATATGCAGCAAATCCATTTGATATCATCAAAGTATGGCAAGGCGGGATGTCCTTCCACGGCGGTTTGCTTGGCGTCGTTCTTGCGACTTTTATTTATTATCGGCGCAATTTGGTACCGCTTCTCTCGGGGGCCGATCTTCTTGCCCTATGCGCACCTATTGGCCTTATGCTTGGTCGCATTGCAAATTTCATAAATGCAGAGCTCTGGGGACGGCCCACTGATATGCCCTGGGGCGTTGCATTCCCAGGAGAGATGGCACAAGCCTGCGGCCAAGTCTCAGGTCTATGTGCGCGTCACCCCTCGCAACTTTACGAAGCCCTTTTAGAGGGTCTTGTTTTGGCACTCATCGTGATCTTTTTGGTATTCAAACGCGATGCTTTGAAACGACCTGGCCGTATCACAGGCGTATTTTTCCTTGGATATGGAATGGCGCGATATTTTGTTGAGTTTTTCCGCCAACCCGATGCGCATTTTCAATCGTTCACAAACCCCATGGGGTTTGCCATTCAGGCAGGGCCATTAGGGATCACGATGGGCCAAATTTTATCCCTTCCGATGATTATTTTGGGCGCATATTTCATCTGGTATTCTTTCAGACAGGCAAGACTTTAAATGGACGCCCTCGCCGTTTTGAAACAGAAGATCGCCCGCGACGGCCCGATGAGTATTCATAATTTCATGGCATTTTGCCTGATGGATAAAGATTACGGATACTACCAGAAAAAGCCAGTCTTTGGCACTGAAGGTGACTTTGTAACCGCTCCTGAGATAAGTCAGATGTTTGGGGAAATGATTGCAATCTGGCTGGTCCAATGCTGGGACGCAGCAGGTCGTCCAGATGACTTTATCTTATTAGAGTTGGGACCAGGTCTAGGCACTTTGATGTCTGATATTCTAAGAGCGACCAAAAGCCTAAAACCGTTTCAAGCTGGTGCGCGTATTATTTTGTTGGAACGCTCGGATCAACTCAAAGAAAAGCAAAAAAGCGCTTTAAACGACGCAGATATCACTTGGATCAGCAAGCTCAGTGATTTGCCGAAAAAACCTCTGTTTTTTGTTGCAAACGAGTTCTTTGATGCGCTCCCCATTTATCAATACCAAAAGATCGATACGCATTGGTTTGAAAGGGTCATTGACCTGAAGGATGGCGCACTCGTTTTTTCAACGCGCTACACACCGCACATCGCAATCGATCAGCGGCTAACATTCGATAAAATCGACGGTGATATCGTAGAAGTATCGCCCTCCGCACTCTCCATTGCCCAAGAGCTTTCGCAGCATATTTCACAACACTCCGGCGCTGGCGTGATAATCGATTATGGCAACTGGGGAAGCTTGGGTGATACCCTGCAAGCGGTGCAAAAGCACAAAGTGGTGGACCCCTTGAAAGAGCCCGGTCAGGCAGACCTTACGGCGCATGTGGACTTTCACGCGTTGAGCCGTAATGTATCGTGCGATCACAGCAAGATGGTGCCACAAGGCGTCTTTTTAGAACACTTAGGTATCACTGAACGCGCCAAGCACTTGGCACAAAATCTGGAGGGAGCGGCCTTGGCCACACATATAGCGGCACATAAACGCTTGACGCATCCAGAAGAAATGGGGCGACTTTTTAAGGCGTTGGCATTCTATTCCAAGGACATGACACCGCCGATTGGATTCTCGCATGACCCTTGAAAAAATCACAAGAGCAGATGTCTTAGAGTGCGCTCATGGCTTTTACACCCGACGTGGAGGTCACTCAAAGGGTCTCTATGCAGGGCTAAATTGTGGACTTGGCTCCAATGATGATCCAGAACTGGTCCTAAAAAACAGAAGCCTCGTTTGTATAGATTTTGGCATGGAAGCGGAGGCACTTTGCGGCGTACATCAGATCCACTCTTCCAAGGTTGTGACCATAAAGCAGCATAACCAACCCCGCGAAAAAGCCGACGCAATGGTCAGCGCACAAAACGGTCTTTTGCTTGGGATATTAACAGCAGACTGTCAGCCTGTGTTGTTCAATGACCCTATAAACCGAGTTATCGGTGCTGCACACGCAGGATGGAAGGGGGCGTTGAGCGGTGTCTTAGAGGCAACAGTAGAGGCAATGATTGCTCTGGGCGCAGAGCGGCGTCTTATTTCCGCTGTTATTGGACCCTGTATCAGCCCCAAAGCCTACGAAGTTGGTCCTGAATTTTACGAAAACTTCATCTCTCATCAAAAAGAGTACGCCACATATTTTACGCGCGCCGATCAAAAGGACAAATACCTCTTTGATCTGCCTGCATTTGGTCTCAAGCGATTGCGCGACTGCGGATTAAAAGACGCGATCTGGACTGGAGATTGCACCTATAGTGACGCGGAAAGATTTTATTCCTACAGGCGAACAACCCACAAGAACGAGCCTGACTATGGTCGCCTTATCTCGGTCATTTCACTCTAATAGGCTGAATGCACCTTGATCGCCGCAAAGCTTTCCGATCAATTGCGCTTTGCAATCTGTTCCTCAAGGATTTCAAACGGAACGCCCGGTTCATCCTTGGCAGCGCGGATCACGAGAGAGGTTTTGACACTTCCTACATTGGGCGCGGTCAAGAGATCTCCCGTTAGAAACGATTGGAAACTGCTGAGATCGGGCGCAACGCATTTCAGCATGAAATCCACTTCTCCGTTTAGCATGTGGCATTCACGCACCAAGGGCCACGACACACAGCGATTTTCAAAATCTGTCAGATCGGCCTCAGCTTGGCGCTGCAATCCAACCATAACAAAAACGCTCACTTCAAATCCAAGCTGTCGGCTATCCACTTTCGCATGGTAGCCCTTGATATAGCCTTGCTCTTCTAGGGTACGCACACGACGCAAGCATGGAGGAGCCGATATGCCAACACGTCGCGCCAATTCAACATTGGTCATTTTGCCATCAGCCTGCAATTCAGAGAGTATGAGACGATCAATAGGATCGAGACGGCTAATCGGCATGTGTTCCCCATATTTTTTTCATATGTTTCTTTTTGTCTAATCATTTGGAAATATAATTTCAAGGTCACGTAATATTATTTGCACCTCAATGGATTATTTGCCGCAGAACGCAGGCTTAAAATAATTTGATCAATCATAATGAGAGGGTTTCCGTTCCTCTCGACCTCGCATATATCGAAACATAAGAGATTTAGAGGTATGTCAACGATGTCTGAAACACGCCACACCAAAACGCTTATCATCGGCTCTGGTCCCGCAGGGTACACCGCCGCAGTCTACGCAAGCCGAGCGATGTTGGAGCCTATTCTGGTGCAAGGGCTAGAGCCAGGCGGGCAGCTTACCACAACAACCGAAGTCGAAAACTGGCCAGGCGATAGCGAGGTTCAAGGCCCCGATCTCATGATCCGCATGGAAAATCACGCACGGGCTATGGGAACTGAGATTATAGGCGACATTATTAATGATCTTGATCTTCAACAGCGCCCATTTGTGGCCAAAGGAGATAGCGGCACAATTTACACCGCCGATAGCGTGATTCTCGCCACTGGTGCACGCGCCAAATGGCTGGGCCTCCCCTGTGAACAAAAATTCAAAGGCTTTGGCGTCTCGGCCTGTGCAACCTGCGATGGCTTTTTTTACAGAGGCCAAGAGCTCATCGTCGTTGGCGGTGGAAATACGGCCGTCGAAGAAGCACTTTTTCTTACGAACTTTGCCAGCAAAGTCACTCTGGTGCACCGCCGCGATGAATTGCGAGCGGAAAAAATCCTTCAAGACCGGCTCTTTAAAAATCCAAAAATTGAAACCCTCTGGTTTCACGAAGTGGTTGATATTCTCGGCACGGAAAATCCAATGAGCGTTGAAGCCGCCAAACTCAAGCATACCAAAACGGGTGAGACGATTGAAATTCCTTGCAAAGGCGTTTTTGTGGCCATTGGCCATGCACCTGCAAGTGAATTGGTGAGCGATGTTCTTGAGACCCATAACGGCGGATATGTTGTCGTCGAACCGGGTACCACGCGCACTTCTATTCCCGGGGTTTTTGCTGCGGGTGATCTCACGGATCACGTTTATCGCCAAGCGGTGACCAGCGCAGGGATGGGCTGCATGGCAGCCTTGGATGCAGAAAAGTTCCTTGCACAGACCGAATAACGATTTTCGTATTTAATGTTTCGCAAACGTCATCAAAAAACACGTATATTGCTACATTTGCGCCATTCTTTTGACAATTTGATAGGGGAAAGGTGCTATGGGGGTGTGGTGTAAAGTAAATGGTTTTTGTTGCAAGGGGCACGTTATGTGCACCCTTGCTGGTTTGTTTGGAAGATGAAAGAGAAACGAATGTTGGCAAATCTTGCTCCGATCCCGGAGCTCTATGTTTCGTATGAGAGTGCTCAAAAACTCAAAGTAGAGGCGGGGGATCTAATAAGCTGGGATCTTACCCCCCGCCAAATATGCGACCTTGAGCTATTGATGAATGGTGGCTTTAACCCGCTGAAAGGGTTTTTGTCGGAAGACGATTATAATTCAGTTGTCGATTCCATGCGTCTTGTGGATGGCACGCTCTGGCCGATGCCCATTAACCTTGATGTCAGTGAAGATTTCGCCAAGACGCTTGAAATCGGACAAGACATCGCATTGCGCGACCAAGAGGGTGTGATTTTGGCCACCATGACCGTGAGTGATTGCTGGACACCTGATAAATCAAAAGAGGCTGAAAAGGTTTTTGGAGCGGATGATATCGCACATCCTGCTGTCAACTATCTGCATAATACGGCTGGGTCTGTATATCTTGGCGGACCCGTGGTTGGCATTCAGCAACCGATGCATTACGATTTCCGCGCGCGGCGAGACACGCCAAATGAACTGCGCGCTTATTTCCGTAAATTAGGCTGGCGCAAAGTTGTGGCGTTTCAAACGCGCAACCCTCTCCACCGCGCCCACCAAGAGCTCACCTTTCGCGCTGCTAAGGAAGCAGAAGCTAACCTTATGATCCATCCTGTCGTCGGTATGACCAAACCAGGTGATATCGACCACTTTACGCGTGTGCGCTGCTATGAGGCGGTTTTGGATAAGTATCCCGCAGCCACTACAACCATGTCACTCCTCAATCTCGCCATGCGCATGGCGGGGCCAAGGGAAGCCGTCTGGCATGGTTTAATCCGTAAAAATCACGGGTGTACGCATTTTATTATCGGACGCGATCATGCAGGCCCTGGTAAAAATTCAGCGGGAGAGGACTTTTATGGTCCTTACGAAGCACAAGACCTATTTCGCGCCCATGAAGATGAGATGGGTATCGAAATGGTGGACTTCAAACATATGGTCTATGTGCAAGAACGCGCACAATATGAGCCTGCTGATGAGATTGAAGAGGACGTAACTGTTCTTAATATTTCTGGAACAGAATTGCGCCGGCGCTTGTCAGAGGGGCTCGAAATTCCCGAATGGTTTAGTTTCCCCGAAGTTGTAGCAGAGCTGCGCAAGACCCGACCACCACGCTCACAGCAGGGATTTACCGTCTTTTTCACAGGGTTCTCTGGGTCTGGCAAATCTACGATCGCCAACGCGCTCATGGTCAAACTGATGGAGATGGGAGGACGTCCCGTTACACTGCTAGATGGTGATATTGTACGCAAAAACCTATCCTCTGAGCTGGGCTTTAGCAAAGAACATCGTGATTTGAACATCCGACGCATTGGCTATGTGGCCTCAGAAATTACAAAGAACGGTGGAATAGCGATTTGCGCCCCGATTGCGCCGTATGCCTCCACTCGCCGTGCCGTAAGAGAGGATATTGAACAGTTCGGCGCCTTTGCAGAGGTCCATGTGGCTACCTCTATAGAAGAATGCGAGCGGCGAGATCGAAAGGGTCTCTATAAACTGGCGCGCGCAGGCAAGATCAAAGAGTTCACTGGCATTTCTGACCCCTATGATGTTCCTGAACATCCAGAACTTCGCGTAGAAACAGAAAATGTCGATGTGGATCACTGCGCTCATCAAGTGCTTTTGAAACTCGAAAGTATGGGATTAATCGCTGGGGGTTAACTCATGCGAACATTAGGACCCTGCCCAGTCAAGCCACTAGGCAGAGTCTCTTCTAAAGGTCTCGATTATACAGAAATGTTGGGACCGCTAGAACATTTTCAGAAAAGTTGATAATTTTTTGGTTCGAAAATGCGAAAAACCAAAACTTATAGCGGTTGCAGTAACTCAACATTACGTGAAATCGCTATAAAATGAGCACTTGTTTGCTTAAACATACTCTAAACAAAAATGACACCCGTGATGCGTCGGCTTAATCGAAGAGGCCCATCGCCTCTTTCCAGTGACGCCGGCAGAGCGAGACATATGTCTCGTTTCCACCAATCTGAATTTGCGCCCCATCTGTAATAGTTTGACCATGATCATCCTGACGGACCACCATCGTGGCCTTTTTCCCACAATGGCAAATGGTCCGCACTTCTCGCATTTCATCCGCAAGGGCTAGCAGCGCAGCCGATCCTGGGAAAAGCTCGCCGCGAAAGTCCACGCGAAGCCCGTAACACATGACTGGAACTTTGCAGATATCAACGACGCGCGTCAGCTCCCATACCTGTGCTTTGGACAAAAACTGCGCTTCGTCAACAAATATGCAATCAATCTTTGACTGGGACAGGCATCGCTCAATTTTATCAAATAGATTATCATCAGCACTGTATGTATCTGCTTTTGCACTTATCCCAATGCGTGAACCGATCT
This sequence comes from Paracoccaceae bacterium, assembly GCA_011525185.1. Lineage (GTDB taxonomy): Bacteria > Pseudomonadota > Alphaproteobacteria > Rhodobacterales > Rhodobacteraceae > LFER01. The sequence goes on from WTIQ01000182.1 coordinate 19,550, forward strand.
CACCTTCACCGACTCGGTTATCAAATTGAGCCGTCAAAAGATATGTGCTCATCCCGCGTTCGATATAATTATGAGACGCTTGTAGCAACAATGTGGTTTTGCCAGCGTTCATTGTTGAATAGTGAAAGTATAACTTTGCCATATGCCTGTAGCTGCTTTGTTTCATCGAAAAGTGCAAGCAATTTGATTAAAATTCAATCATACAAGGCTACTTTAAGTGCATTTACACCGATGGCCCTTCCCCAAGCTTAACGACCTAGCGGAACGAGAGGTGCAAATCTTCGTTTTAAAATGACAACGGGCATCAGACAGTCTAAACGGGGAGGGTAAGGCGGTTTTCCCCATGCATTAGTTTTGGGAAGTAAGGGATATAACATGACTGGAATTGGCAACTATCTCAAACGGCACACAGAGGCGCTCGTGAAAGACGTCGGCATTGAAAATGCCTGTGATGTTACTGGAAAGTCCAAAGCGACCTTGGGACGATATTATTCAGACAATGAGGAACATTCAGATCGGTTCATGCCTATAGATACTGTAGCCTTGTTAGAGAAAACCTCTAGTTTTCCTCATGTGACAGTTGCCCTGTCAGAATTGTGCGGGGCAACAGTCTCTTTGGATGAAAGTCGTCGCGATAAAAAGCCCTCAACTGGGGGCGTAAACGCAGATGTCGTTGCCCTCAGCCAACGGTTTGCGATGCTTATGAGCGAATATCATCAATTCATCCAAGACGGAAGTATCACTGTAAACGAAAGCAAACGGTTACTCAAAGAAACGGTTGCGCTTCAACAAGTCTTGATTGACATGAAACTCCACTTGGAGAGCGACACAGTTTAAATCTATACTGAATGCGATATTGAGCTGTCTGCACCAAAGGTGGCAGAATACATGAGGACTGCGCATGAGAGACACGATGATCGGAGTGATCGGTGGATCAGGTATTTATGAGATAGATGGGTTGGAACATGCCACTTGGGAGACTGTGGCATCACCTTGGGGCACACCCTCGGATCAGATTTTGACAGGGAATTTAAACGGCCATAAAATGGCTTTTCTACCAAGACACGGGCGTGGCCACGTCCACAGTCCGACGAGCATCCCCTATCGTGCCAATATCGATGCGATGAAGCGTCTTGGCGTGACAGACCTTGTTTCTGTTTCTGCCTGTGGCTCATTCCGAGAAACCATGGCGCCTGGAGATTTTGTGATTGTCGACCAATTTATCGACCGCACTTTCGCGCGAGAAAAGTCATTTTTCGGGGAGGGCTGCGTTGCGCATGTCTCAATTGCACATCCCACCTGCCCTCGTCTCTCCAAGCTCGTTGGTGAAGCCGCAAAAGGCGCTGGAGCCAAGGTGCATATGGGCGGCACATACCTCGCGATGGAAGGACCGCAATTTTCCACCCTCGCAGAAAGCAAGACGTATCGGGAGCAGTGGGGCGCGGATGTGATTGGCATGACAAACATGCCCGAAGCCAAACTGGCCCGTGAAGCTGAAATCTGCTATGCATCGGTCGCAATGGTCACCGATTACGACAGCTGGCACCCAGATCATGGCGAAGTCGATGTGACCGAAATTATAAGGACGCTTATGGGCAATTCTGAAAAAGGACGCGCAATGGCAAAGGCGCTGACCACGCTGCTCCCCAAAGAGCGTCCCTATTGCGAGGCGGGATGCGATCGAGCCTTGGACGTAGCGATTATGACCGCACCAGAAAAGCGCGATCCAAAATTGATGAAAAATCTTGATGCTATTGTGGCTCGCGTTCTTGGATAAGACATCATAAGCTTGTGCACGGCGACGCAAACGAGACAGGGCGATAACATGAAATCGGTCAAAGGTTATATCCGCACCATCGTTGATTTTCCCCATGAGGGGATTTTATTTCGTGATGTGACCACCTTATTTTCTGATACCCGCGGCTTTCGCATGGCCGTAGATCAAATGCTGCACCCCTATGCGGGCCAACGCATTGATAAAGTTGTCGGACTTGAGGCGCGTGGCTTTATTCTGGGAGGGGCCATTGCACATCAACTGGGCACCGGCTTTGTTCCCATTCGTAAGAAAGGTAAACTGCCAGGCGCGACCATCAGCCAGCAATATACGCTAGAATATGGCGAAGCTGTGATGGAGCTTCATGATGATGCCATCGAGGCAGGTGAGAAAATCCTTTTGGTTGATGATCTACTCGCAACGGGCGGTACTGCGGAAGCGGGCATCAAACTCGTAGAACGGCTTGGCGGCCAAATCATCAGTTGCTCATTTATCATCGATTTGCCCGACCTTGGCGGTCGGAACAAGCTACAAGCCTTGGGTATGGATGTGCAGGTGCTCTGCGAATTTGAGGGCCTCTGAGACTGTAGAGCGAACCCGCAGGTTACACTCCCAAACAGTGGCGCATAATTGCTTTTTGGACGTGCAGGCGATTTTCAGCTTCGTCAAAGATCACCGAATGAGGTCCATCCATGACCTCTGAGGTTGCCTCATCATCCCGATGCGCTGGTAGGCAATGCATGAAGAGGGCGTCAGGGTTGGCCTTTGCCATGAGCTCAGCATTGACCTGATAGCCACGGAGCTGATTATGGCGACGCTCACGGGCAGATTGTGGATCATGCATACTGACCCATGTATCAGTGACGACCAGATCCGCACCCTCTACCGCGACATGGGGATTGCGTTCGATTACCACATTCGCCCCTTTTGCGCGCGCCTCTTCCAAAAATCCATATTCTGGATCAAGGGGCTCTGGCCCTGTAAATGTAAGATCAAAGCCGAATTGACCCGCAGCATGAGCAAAACTGGCAAAAACATTGTTACCATCTCCTGACCAGACGACCTTTTTCCCTTTTATGGGGCCGCGATGTTCTTCAAATGTCATCACATCCGCCATGATCTGGCAGGGGTGTGTACGGTTCGTAAGTCCGTTGATCACAGGCACAGTCGCATGTTCTGCCATTTCAAGGAGAGTTGCCTCCTCAAAGGTGCGGATCATAATGAGATCCACATAACGGCTCATGACACGAGCGGTGTCTGCGATGGTTTCCCCGTGCCCCAGTTGCATGTCAGCGCCCGATAGGACCATGGTTTGTCCCCCCATTTGACGCACACCGACGTCAAAGCTCACACGGGTACGGGTTGAGGGTTTTTCAAAGATCAATGCCACCATGCGCCCGTCAAGCGGCTGATCAGCATCGGCCGTCCCTTTTGGCGCGCCTGCACGGGCTTGCTTCATGGAAATCGCGCTATCAATAATGTCACACAGCGCAGATGCATCGGTTTTATTGATGTCAAGAAAATGTGTCACCGCGTGCTCTCCTCTCCAGCTTTTTGGCACTGCTGTGCTGTTTTGCGCAAGCGCACAAAGGCCTCCTCTATTTCGCTTTTGTCCATAGTGAGCGCGGGCAAGAGACGGATGACATTGTCAGCCGCAGGTATTGTAATCAGCTCGTTGTCATATCCTGCCTGCAATACGTCTGTATTTGGGACTTTGCACATCAAGCCGAGCATCAGCCCTTGCCCCCGTACACCCTCAAAGACATCGGGAAATTCTGCCACGAGACTTTGCAATCCTTGCAAGAGCACTCCTCCATTATGGCGGACTTGGTCGAGAAATTCAGGTTGGCTGACCTCATCAATAACAGCGCATCCCACTGCACAGGCCAAAGGGTTACCGCCATACGTCGATCCATGGCTACCCGCGCTCATGCCAGAGGCCGCGTCTTCGGTTGCAAGCACAGCACCAAGGGGAAAGCCTCCTCCGATCCCTTTGGCCACCATCATAATATCTGGGTTCGCCCCAGACCATTCGTGAGCAAAGAGCTTACCCGTTCGCCCAACCCCACATTGCACTTCGTCAAAAATGAGCAAGAGACCCTTAGCTGTGCAAAGCTCGCGCAACCCTTTGAGGCATTGATCTGGAACGGGGCGAATGCCCCCCTCGCCTTGGACAGGTTCGATTATGATTGCCGCCGTATTCTCATCAATCGCGGCCTCAATCGCATCGTGGTCCTTCCAATCCAGATGTTTGAACCCTGGCAAAAGAGGACCAAAGCCCTTGGTCAGCTTTTCAGCCCCTGCTGCCGCGATCCCCGCGGATGAGCGCCCATGAAAAGATCCCTCAAAGGCGATAATCTCAACCTTGTTGGGTGACCCTTTCTCATACCAGTATTTACGGGCCATTTTAACGGCAAGCTCGCAACTTTCGGTGCCTGAATTGGTGAAAAAGACAGTATCGGCAAAGGTTAAATCCACCAGCTTATCGGCCAGCTCTTGTTGTTGCGAGATCGTATAAAGGTTGGAGACATGCCACAGCGCCTTGGCTTGTTCACTCAACGCTTCGACCAGTTTGGGATGCGCGTGCCCCAACGCATTAACAGCAATGCCTGCTCCGAGGTCAAGAAAACGTCGTCCGTCTGCCTCGATCAACCAGCTCCCTTCTCCCTTGACAAAATTCAAAGGGGCGCGGGCATATGTTGGCATAACTGAACTGATCATTGTGCTCTCCTCGGAGGTAAAGTTGTTTCACTATCCATGAAACGTCGCTGTTTAAAAAGGAATATATGTAAATTCCAAACGGAACCAAAGACGCGATAGATTTATCGACGTCGCACGATTTGGTTATTTCGTTTAAGACTCAACATGCTGCTTCGTATACGCGATTACATTTAAATGACAAGCCTAAGCTGAATAATCATCAGGGCGACGCAATTCAAAAATCGTCTCGGCAACCGTATAATCGCGATATCCCATACGCCCTACAGGGGTGAATTTTGAGACATCGAATTTACCGTCTTCAATATATGCATCGTTCATGTAAATCCCTGTTACCTCACCAAAGACAACAAAGTTGGTCGGACCATCAAGGCGTACGATTTGCGTCATTTTGCATTCAAGGGCCGCAGGAATATTCGCAATGCGCGGGCACTCAATTGTTGTGCATGAAATCTTGTCTAGCCCTGCACGCGCAAACTCATCCACATCGCGATCAACGCTTGTCGAGCTGATATTCATGGCATCCAGCATCTCTTTGCCCACAATATTGACACAGAACACACCCGTTTGACGAATATTGGCGACCGTATCTTTGGTCTCGTCCTGATCTTCTTTCACACCCGTTGAAGAAAACATGACCTGTGGTGGGACATAGGCAACCGCATTAAAAAAAGAATACGGGGCAAGATTGTCGTGTCCCTGTCCATCATGGGTAGAGATCCAGCCAATCGGTCGTGGGGTTACAAGTGCGTTAAAGGGATTATAGGGCAACCCATGACCGTCTTTTGGTTCGTAGAACATTAATTTCCTCCTGTTTGATCCTGACTTAACGCCATGCTAGGGGCAATTCCAGAGCAAAAGGATGCCAAGTGAATGCTGGAACTGAGCATAGAAACCAAAGAGGATTGGTGGGAGGTCGAAGCCTTGTTCGATCATTGCTTTGCCCCAGGCCGCGAAGCTCTCTCCTCTTATCGTTTACGTGATGATGTTCCACCAATTGCTGAGTTATGTCTGGTCGTGCGAGATGACTTTAACGTTATTGGAGGCGCTGTACGCTTTTGGCCTGTGACCGTTGGCGGCAAAGATACGCTTCTCCTTGGTCCGATTGCCGTTCATCCAACCCGTCAAGGCGAAGGGCTTGGTGGATTTTTAATGCGTGAGAGCTTGCGCCACGCCACAGATTTGGGATGGACCCGCGTTATGCTTGTTGGCGATGCGTCTTACTATAACCGTTTTGGCTTTACGAAATTAGAGGAAGTCATCATGCCTCCTCCAACCAATCCAGACAGGGTTTTGGGCAAAGAGTTGGAAAAAGGGGCGTGGGAAAATGTAAAGGGCACCGTGGAGAAAAAGAACTCTTAATAACCTGTATATAATGGCAAAAAAACATAACACCCAGCGGTGCCATCAGGCAGGGTAATTCTACGACCATTTTATATTATGCAGAGGCCTTTGTCGAAAAGAGCCCACTGAGCGCATTTTTAACAATCGTGGAGGTCGCAGGTCTTGGAGCGGCCACAAAAGGGGCGGGTCTACAGATCTCAATCGCTGTGCGTCCGATCCGAGCGGTTAGAGCGGCATTGACAAGACCTTCGCCAAATCGGCGCGATAGTTTTGAAAACAGGCCGCCGCCTAAAACAGTGCTCAGCCAATCCTCTCCTGTTGCGATGGCTCCCGTTGCGATCATATGAGC
>WTIQ01000192.1 GCA_011525185.1 Paracoccaceae bacterium
TTTCCAGACCCTGCATTTGCCGACAACCAGGTCGAAGCTGTCGGATTGGCGGCCCGCACTTGCGCTTGGCTGGCTTCATTTTGCATGCTCACGACAGGTCCTCCCGAACGGGGGTCGCCGCAAGGTCCCATTCTCCAAACCGAGAGAGTTGATCGTATGGGGAATAGTCTTTTGCCTTAAACAAAGCACGGCGCGGTGAGTATCCTTGGGCAGGGTCACGGTATTTTGCCAGCAATTCCCTGAATTTTTTCCAAGCGTCCTCAAAGCTTTCTTGCGCCAGAGGGGCTGGAACTTCGACCAGATTTGAGCCAACGCCGAGAAAGGCCGCATGCGACACTGGGGCAGGATCAACCCCCTCAAATCCACCATTTTCAGCAATCAATGCCATGAGATAAAGCTGTTTATCAAAAGAGATTTGCTGTGACGCAGTCGGCGCGGTGCCTGTTTTGTAGTCATAGATTTCTATCGTTCCCTCATGGGTGAGGTGCAATCGATCTGCGCGAGACACCAGCGTGAGATTTAACTCTTTCAAGTCAAACGCGCCTGTGGCCTCATAACTCTGAGTGACAAAATTTTCTTGTCGGATCACTTCGTCTTGGATGAATTGCTCGGCATTGCCGAAAAATCGAGAGGCCCAGAAAATCTTTATAAAATCAAAGGGCACCCGCTCCGCGAGGTGTTGCGCATAAATTTGTTGCAGCTGCTGCAACCGCTCCTCTGGCGCGGTGTCAGCCCAGTTGCGCATAAAATTTTCAAGCACATTATGCTCGATAATGCCGCGCAGTCTGTTGCTCGGAGGCTCATCCAAAGGATCAAGCGGCTTTAATCCCAAAACATATTTGGCATAAATCGCATACGGGTCACGGATCAATGTCTTGATCTCTGTAACCGAGAGCCGCGTGGGTCGCGCGGCGACAGGGGGGCAGGGCATGGGCCGTTGTCTTGGCGATCTCTGTTCAGCGTGTTCAAGCGCTTCTGCTAATTTCAGGTAATGCGCCCCTCTTTGACGCAGTGCCTTCAATATTTTGGGACCGCCTTGCGCCTCAAGACCGTTTAGCAGATTGCTCATTCGATTAAGCCAACGCGAGGGCACAGTTTCTGCCCCATCTGAACGCACCGAACGGGTCAGAACCACATCATTCACAGTAATCGCTTGCTGAAAATCATGGGCCGACAGGCCGATCTGACGCTCTGGCAACAAAAGACCGACCTCTGCGCGCATCGCGCGGTTAAGCCAAGGGTCAGGATCGGGCTGTTTGGGCCATGATCCTTCGTTCAACCCCCCAAGAATGACCAAATCCGCCCCCTGCACCCGTGCCTCTAAGGTGCCCCAAATGAGCACGTCAGAGCGCGGAACAACGGCATCACGGACCTCTTCTCCCGCCAAGACCGCCCCGAGAATTTCCGCGTAGTCACGCAGCGATATGTCACCCGCATGATGGGCTGCCTCTCTTATTTGATCACAGGCGCGCTTGGCTGCTTCACCTGCCTCTCCAGCCCATAAGAGGCTCTCCCCCGCCGCATCTTGACGGCTGCCCTTTGCAATCGCCTCTGACAGGGTCAAATGATGGGAAAAATAGGCTTCAAACTGATCTTCCTGTGCCAGAGCAGGACGCCAGAATAACGTGCTTAGCCATTCGGCCCAAATGTGCACCGCTGGCTCGGAGCGCTTGATGCACCAGCTTGCCACATGGGACGGTTTTGGAACGCCAAAGCCCTCTTTGCGCAGATAAAGCTCAAGCTCCCGCGTCCAAAGGAGGTGCTGATTTCGATCTGCCTTGGAATGGGTTAAAGGATGGTTGAGCAGGGCGATCAGCTTGCTTGAGGTTAATTCAGCAAACATCAGCGCTGCGGTTTGGCGCAAAAATCGACCAACGGCGCTGAGATGCAGGGGAACGCCCGCACTGTCATCGGGAACAATGCCCCATCGTGACAGCGCTGCACTGACCTGTCTCGTTAATTGCCGATCTGGAGAAATCAGCGCGCTCACCTGACGCTCTTCAACCGCTTGTCTGATCCTTACGGCAATCGCAAGCGCCTCTTGGCGGGGATCGGGGGCCTCTATCAGGGTCATATCCTGCACGGCATCACGCAAAGAGGGCAAGTTTGGTCCGTCTCGCAGCCATACATCTGTGACTGGCGCAGGCCGAAGCGCAAGTGAAATAAAGGCATTGCGCGCTTTATTGGCGGGCTGTGAAACGGGCCAGTGGCGGACGTCTTTTACGTCTTTGTCTAGCGTTTTTAAAATATGGGCCAGTCGCGCCTGTGGATGATCTTCGCTCGCGCTTCCTTGCTTAAGCGCCTCCCACACGGAGCGTGGCATCTCAAAATCAAATCCGGGCAAGACTAGGCAACCATGAGGCAGTTTGACCACATGTTTCATCACTTCAAGCGTCAAGCCACGTGATCCTGTAGATCCTGCTAGGATCACGGGGGCATCTGGGGGCGTACTTTGCCAGTGCGCTGCCAATTGTGTGATCGTTTCACGCAGGAGAATGACTTGGTCAGGAGAGGCCTGCCGAGCCTCAAGATAGGTTTGTGCAATGTCAAAAAAGGCTTTCGAGCGCTGCCAATGGCCTGATTGATCTGAGACATCCAGATCTCGCAAGTCTTCTGCACTTACGCCTTCACCCTGCATTTCATCAATCAATTTGGCCAAACTATCAGCAAGTGAAAAAAGAGAGCTGCGCGCGGCAAGATCAGGCTGGGCCGTGATCAAGGTGTCGATCAACTGGACCAGCTCAAAGCGGGAGACCAAAGGCGGGATCGCCAAACGTTGATCGGGCGCCTCCAAGAGATCATCCAAATGTGTGACCAAATGTAATTTTGGCAAAAATCCTTGTGCCTGCTCTAGAAATAAATCCCGAACACGGCGGCGCATGCGCTCTGTATTGAGAATGATTTGAGTGCGGGCCAAAGCGTGGGGCGGCTTATCTTTGAAATGCTCGATCACCCCTTTGACAAGGGCTTGTGGAAAATCAACGCCTGGAGACATGTCATAAAGTTTATGCGTCTCAAAATCCACTGGCTTATGATCCATCTCTGTTTCCGCTCAGCAGGGCTTCGGCTTGGACTATTCCCTCTGGTGTGCCCACGTCGCACCAGAAATGGGGATAAGAGAGGCCGTATACTCTTTTGTTAGACATCGCCCTGTCCCAAATCAGATTAAGTGAAAATTTATCCAACTCAATCGCTTCGACACAGGCGCGGGAAATGAGTTGCAGACCTGTGTAAATGAAAGGGCCGCCGCGTGTGAGATGGCCGCGCTCTGAAAGGGAAAAATCGCCACGTCCATCGCGCCCTAAGCTTCGCTCTTGTGGAAGCACAAGCAGTAAGGCATCCATGATGCGCGGATCCCATATCTCAAACATAGGCTCTAAATTGACGGGATGGGACCAGACAGCATCCGAATTTAGTGTGACCAGAGTATCACCCTTAAGAAATGGCAAGGCCGCTTTGCACCCACCGCCCGTGTCCAAAATATCAGGCTGTTCCACCAAGACACGGATCGTCGTCTTTGCAAAATAGGCCGCAAGCTGTTCGTGCTTGTAATGCGCGTTTGTGACAACCGACGCAATGTCATTTGCGCGCGCGATGTCCAAGGCGTATTCGATCAATGCGCGCCCCGCGACGGGAACAAGGGGTTTGGGCCTGTGTTCAGTTAGATGCCCCATACGGGTTCCAAAGCCAGCGGCAAAGATCATCAACGAAAGATCATTCATGTTGTCCCTCCCCGTCTAAGCGCTGCGCCGTATTCAATAGCGTTTCTACGGCTTGGGAGAGTGGGCGCAAGTCACCCCAGCGCGCGTTATAACGCAGATATGATTTGACCCGTTCTTCAAAACGCAAATAACTTGATTTTCCCTCCTCTCGCGCAAGACAACGGAAAATGCCGAGAATGCGCATATTTCTTTGCAGCCCCAAGACGTGATAGGCGAGCAAAAATTCCTCACGTTCGCGCGGGCTTTGTTGAATAAACTCATTCAAGAGGGTCTCTGTAGACGCTTGATCCAAGTCACGCCTTGCATCCTGTAAAAGCGAAACAACATCATAAGCGGAATGACAGATGAAAGCGTCTTGAAAATCCAAAATGCCCAAGGCCACAGGGGGTGCACCATCGCCAAGAACCATGAGGTTTTCAGCATGGTAATCCCTCAGGCTTATCACCTGTTCCTGTTCGCAGACCCGCTCTAGCAATGGGACAAAGGCCTGTTCAAACGAAGTGCGGCTTTCTTTGGTGAGAGAAGATTTAGCAACGTAAAAATCAAAAAAGAGATCCAACATTTTCATCATCCCCTCTGCATCTGGTTTTTGCAAAAAGGGGGGGAGTGGCGCCCTCCTCAGATCATGCAAAATCCCAAGAGCAGCTCTATAAATTGCTTTAGGATCATCTACCTGATGGGCGGCACTTGCCATGGAAAGTGAGCCAAAATCCTCAAGAACAAGACATCCTGCCGCAAGATCCTGTTCAAAAATCTCGGGCGCGCGCAGGCCATGGTCGCGTAAATAATCGGCCACAAGGCAAAATTGTTCGCTCTGTTGGGGGGGCAGCTCATGGGCATCCATCAAAATTCTGCTCTGGCCTGCATAGTCCAAGCGAAAATAGCGGCGGGATGAGGCATCCCCTGTCACGGGCACAGCGCGCCAAGCACCATAGCCCCAATCCCGTAAGCGGGCCTTTATCCAAGGATCAAGTGTCATCAACACACGAGCCCTTTGAGACGCGCAGCCCAGCTCTGCGTGCACGCACTTATACCCACGGAACGTCCTGTTTGCGTTTCATGGGGCTGAAAGTCGAGCAAAAGAGCAGTTTCAGGCGCCTCATGCATGATGAGTTCGGGCCATTCCACAAGGCAAATGGCGCTCTCAAATGCCTCCCATAAACCCAGCTCTTCTACTTCATAGATCGACTGCAGGCGATAAAGATCACTATGCCAGACCTCGCCAATGCGCGTCTGATAGGTCTGTACAAGCGTAAAGGTCGGAGATGGAACATCTTCGGGAGTGTCTTGCAAAGACTGTATCAACGAGCGCGCAAAGAAGCTTTTGCCAGCGCCGATGTCTCCTTTGAGCAAAAGAACATCGCCTGCGTTCAAAACCTGCCCAAGAAACCGCGCAAATTCCTTTGTTTCATCTTCGTGGGAAAGAAATTTGTCACACACACCAACAAACATGAACATAGAATGTCAGGAGCGCGATCTCGTCACAAGAGAATTCGTTCCTATGCCACAGATTTATTTTTCAGCAGCTTAAAATCTGGCAAAGCGTTTTGAAGAGGTGTCCACCTAATCATAATAAGCCCGCCATTTAGCCGCTTGATCCCAAGCGTGTACTGCGTGTCATTTGGCAGCCGAAGATCAAGAGACCAGTTAGATGCACCTGTTTGAGCCATAAGCTTTTCTGCAAAACTAGAATTTAAATCAGCGCACCCTGTTGCACGCCTCAAAATATCCATTTCTTCCGACAACGAATTTTGGATTATATCTGTCTTGTCATTTACCCAAAGTTTTAAATATAGCGCATTCTCAAAAAGCGATTTTCCGTCCTGAGAAAAGATCAAAACTGCACTGTCCAACCCATCAAAGACGGTATAATACAGCTCCATATTAGCCTTCAGCCGACGACTGAGAATGATTTCTGGTGAGACATCTTCAAAAAACAACACAACGGCTTGTTCTGAATGCGAGCGGCCCGAAACACGATAGACAGATCCATCAGGCAAGGTCCATAATTCCTGATAAGACCCTGCTTCAATATCTTCGAGCGACGCTTCGACTTTCTGTCGCCAGGTCGCAAATTGCTTTTGCTCTGGCATGATACGGTTGTGGCGTAAATGCTCAAAAAATGAAAACAGCGTCGGTCTGCGGCGCACAACATCTATCGAGAGCGCAGTCAGATCTATTAACGCTGGATTAAAATACTCCAGTCTCCGGTCGCGACCAAAAACAGCAATCGCAGTCGAAAGGTGCGCAAATGTTTTGGATAGCGACTGAACAAAGTCACGCTCCGCACTTTTTGCCTCCACTATTCCCGTCACATTCTCAGCAAAATAACCGTTGCTCTGGCCAATTTTAATAGGTGTGACGTCAAACCATGCCACAGTGCCAGTTTCAGGATTGGAAACAGAAAGTCGCGTCACCTCATCTGTGTTTTCTCGGTTTACATCATCCACATTTGGGAAAAGCCCTGACCATTTAACATAGGCGTCATTTGCATATGTAACGCGTCCTGCATCATCTTTTATCCAAATAGGAAAAGGAAGCTGGTTCAGAAAGCTTAGAGGCTCCGCTTCGTTGAACACAGAATGAAGGCCTGCAGAGGTGTCGCGTGTTCTATTCCAAACTACATTGAACGCGAAAACGAGAGCGCAGGTGACCGAAAATATTGTCATGATTTCTTGCACCAAAGACATCGATTCCACCTAAATAGACATGTAACCTTAGGTTGACAAATGTTAACAAAAGGTAAATAAAGCGTCGCTAGGGAGGTAAATCAGATTTTAAGCGGCTGGTTCACCCCGAGCGCCCCTTGAGGTTTTTCTATTTTACTGCGGGGCCATGAGACCTCAACAATTGCTCCAGAGGGCTTGCGATAAGAGCTTGATCTACCCACAATATCTCTCGCATTGGAGAACGAGAGTGTTGCACCCGAACGCTCTAAAAGTGTCTTTGCGATGAAAAGCCCCAACCCCATACCTTGATACCCTTCCCGAGCTGGACCCTGAACCTCGGCCCGCCCTTATTTTACACAGGGATCACCAATACGACTTAGACT
>WTIQ01000413.1 GCA_011525185.1 Paracoccaceae bacterium
ATTTTGATGGCACTGTGGTTTTTATCTTTCAGCCGAACGAAGAAAACGGTCTTGGCGCGTTAGCCATGCTGGAAGAAGGGTTTTTGTCAAAATTCCCTATTGAAGAGGTCTACGGCATTCACAACCTTCCAGGCGCACCTTTGGGGCAGGTGTCCACCCGCATCGGCATTATTTGTTCATCAGAAAGCCTCTTTGAAATTAAAATCGAAGGCCAAGGGGGCCATGCCTCCATGCCTCATCTGGGACGTGATGCCATTACGATCGGTGCAGAGCTGGTACAAAGCTTGCAAACCATCGTTGCTCGCAAACTGGCACCTGCCTCTGGGGCTGTGGTCTCTGTGACAGAGTTCATCAGCGATGGTGCCCGTAATGTTCTCCCAGGTCGGGCTATGCTCAAGGGTGATGTACGCGCACGAAACCCCGAGGACCGAGACGCAATCTCAAAATTCATGAGCGATATCACCAAAGGGATTGCACAGGCCCATGGTGTCAAAATCTCAATGAGCTTTAACACCGAATTTGTTGAAGTCATCAATAGCGAGGAGCCAACGCAAGCCGCAGTAAGCGCGGCCCAAAAGGCAGGGTTTGAGGTGATCGCCAACCGAGAGCCTATGAGTTTTTCAGAAGATTTTGCGCATTTTAGCAATGAAGTCCCAGGCTGCTTTATGTTGCTTGGTAACGGTGAGACGGGTGCCCATGCACAGCCACTTCACGCCGATGATTACGACTTCAACGATGATTTAATAGCGATCGGAAGCAAACTCTGGAGCGAAATTGTATACAACCGCCTCCCCCTAGAGAAAGGATAATCATGGACGACTTGTTCTACACCCGTCAGCGTCAATTGCGTGAGGCTATGAGCGAGGCCAATCTTGATATTGCCATCATCACTGACGATGACAGCGTCTACTACATGTCGGGCTATTTTGATTACCTGCATATGGAATTTGGACGCCCGACGCTCCTCATTATTGAGCGGGAAGGCAACACGACACTCATTACGCCCGAAATTGACCTTGTCGCCGCACAATCCCAAGCGCGGGTTGATAAAATCTCTAGTTGGAATGATGGGTTGGGAGAGGAATGGCGGCAAGATCTGCCTGATCTGTTGAAGGCCAAAACGTCAGGGCCAAGAGCTCGCATTGCGATTGAACCAGATCACATAGCGCCGATTGTGAAACGATACCTTGATACACTGGTCGCGGGGAGGGAGTACGAAAATATCACGCCCCTGCTCTCGCGGTTGCGCATGATAAAATCACCGCAAGAGCTGCAAATTGCGCGACATGCAGGCGAGGTCGCCATGGCGATGATGACTGCCGCACGCGAGACCATTGGTGCAGGCGTTGCCGAGTTCGAAGTGGGACTGGCGACCACCGCAGCTGGCACGCGAAAAGCCGCTGAAATACTCAAACACCATTACGATGAAAAAGACATGTCCCCGAACATGCACTTTCTTCAAATCATGGCGAGCGGTGAGGAGATCATCAAAACCCATCACCGCGCCTCCACTCGGATCATGCAAATGGGCGAGCCTGTATTCATATGCTTTTGCGGCATGACCAATTTCCATAAATTCAAACTTGGCTTTGACCGCACTTTTTGGATTGGAGCGCCTAAAGATGAGCATGCAAAGGTCTACGAGACGGCTGTTGCCAGCCAAGCCGCAGCTCTTTCAGCACTCCGCCCTGGTGTCAGCGCAGAAAGCGTTCACGCCGCCTATGCTGAGGTCATTCAGGAGGCGGGTTATGACTATCCATTCCGATGCGGACGCGCGACGGGCTTTAGCTTTCTCGAAGCGCCACAGCTGATTACGGGCGATACAACCATTTTACAGCCAGGCATGGTGATGGCGGTGGATGGTTCGGTGCTTATCAGTGATTTTCGCGCGCAAGTAGGCGATAGTTTTATCATTACAGAAGATGGATATGAGCAAATTACGCACCACCCGAAACAGCTAGACGACATGATTTTATGACTTAGAAATGGACAATGATGGAACTCGAAACGCAAAGATTACGGATCGATCCCTTTTCAAAGAACGATATTGAACACTGGGCAAACATAGAAGCCGACGCGCGCGTGCGCAAATATATCGATGGAAAACCGCTGACCGCTGAGGACGCAGAACGCTACATTCTGCGTAACATCAAAAGCTACAAAGATAATGGCTTTGGCCGCTATGCGGTTCGGCTTTTGAAGGATAATACGCTCATCGGAATGTGCGGCTTTCTAGAAGAACCCTACGGCATCGATTTTGGGTATCGCTTCGGGCATGCCTATTGGCAAAAAGGCTATGCAACAGAAGCAGCTGGCGCCCTCGTCGCCTATGGTCACCAAGCCTTAAAGATGCAACATATTGTTGCTTGGGTTCATCCCGAGAACAGCGCCTCAATGCATGTGCTCAAGAAACTAAACTTTGAGCATCTTGGTCAGGACTTCCTTTATGATATGACAGTAGAAAAATTTCAGCATTGAACCCGTAAGAACAGTTGACAAGATAGTCGATAGCACAGGTCTTGCAGAGGTTTACTACACACAACTTCACGCTTTAAGAAGGAAGGCGCTGCCCGCATTTTTGAATGGCAGGAGCGTTATACGCAGGACTTTTCACAGGTGCATGTTTCAAAGAACGTGGTTGGATTGTTTATTTTGCCTTACTTACAGGCAAGTATGTAACTCACATCAGTGCGTCTAGAAGCATTTCAACAAATCCATATATCTGGGTCAGAACGAAATATTTAGGTAAAGGATGAGACCCATGACAAAAGCATCAAATTCGGTTAAAAATGTAGCCCTCGCAGCAACTCTTGCGACGTCTGTCGCTTCAGGCGCGGTTGCGGATGAGAGTGTCGAGGCCCAAAATATCGCAGTGGCCAATAGCTACTTTACAGCCGTTCAAACGGGTGATCTGGCAACACTTGGGGCATTGGTCGCACCTGATGTGGTGTGGCACCAACCAGGGCAAAATCAGCTTTCAGGAACTCAAAATGGAGCAGAGGCTGTCTTCGGCGTAATTGGTGGAATGATGCAAATCTCTGGCGGGACATTTAAAATTGACGAAGTCTCGTCAATTATGGCCAACGGTGATCAGGTTGCCGCGATTTTGAAATTTTCTGCACAGCGTGAGGGAGCAGAAATGTCAATGAGCGGTGTGGACGTCATGACAATTAGCAAGGGTCAGATCAAAGAAGTTTGGCTTTATTCTGGCGATCAAGCCGCAGAAGACGCGTTCTGGGGAAATTGACCTTCATGTAACATAATACAGCGCGCATGCGCATTTTATCGAAGCATTATGAAAGGTCGTGTGACTAAATCGCATGACCTTTTGCTTATGAAGCGATGCCTCATGTATTTACGCCTAAAGTGCATCTGCGTTTAAAGACATTAATATTTCTGCATAGCCGTTTGGTCTGGGCGTTCAGGGAGAAATAGCGGGTAAAATTAAGAGACTCTGGCAATACAACGCTATAGGCTCACAAATAAATCCTGACCCAAATATTTGTTTTGTGGTTTTGCCCATTTTTCGCATGATCGCTTTTGTCTGCGCCCATTTAAGTTGCACCTCTGTCTTGCTGGAGCCTCAAAATTTGCGAAATTCGAAGATCTAAAAGAATGTAATAGCGCAACTGTCTAAGAAAATTGTCGACAAATTCGGAATGCAACGAAGAAGGCCACGCCGTTATTCGGCGGCAATTGTGGAAATGCAGCTCAAAGACTTGGGCTGAGAGCAGAGCAGTCGAAAGTGCTTTAACTTTGAACAACCAGCGATGGAGGCCATCACTTGAAAATATGACGCAGAGCTTGTATCTAATATTCAGCGCGTAGGTCAGCGAAGGGTCCCGTCAAGGCGGACGTGTTAAAGGTATTGGTCCTGGTATGCTTATACCCTCTTCCTACGCGTTCACCCTAACATATCGAGTTAATCCCCAATTTCCGTCAAACGGAAATCGCGGTTTTATCCTTTAGGTCGTTTAGCGCTGTTCTGGTGGCACGTCCTTTAACCCATTCACAAGTGTCTCAATCTGCTCCGTCGTCCATTTTGAGACATAGCGTTTTTTAGAGGCTGGATGATACTCTAGTCCGAGTTTAAGCTCTCCTCGATGGGACTGATGCGGGCGCACTGGGCGGCGCTCAAATCCTCCGCCGCAGGTTGGGCAAACATTTTTCAAAACGGTTTCGGCACAATTGCGGCAATAGGTACATTCATAAGAGCAAATACGGGCCTCTTTTGAGTGAGGAGGCAAATCAACATCACATAATTCGCAGTTTGCTCTAATTTCCAACATAATAAACTCCTTACAAATCAGGCCATTGAGCCTGATGTTTCAATTCTGGTCTAAGATAGGCAATTCTTCGCCCCTCTTTCACAGAGCCCGCATCCGCCCGCCAAGGCGCAACCCCATGCAGGGACAGGCGGTGTATGACATAGGCCTCGCCAGGGTTTGCGGTGATTTCCACACGCGGGCAGGTTTCAAACACTTTTTTTCGCGCGGCTTGATAGACGGAAGTAACGTCAATATCGCACCAATCCTGCGGAGCATGTGCTAAAAAGGCGGTCAGAAAGACCTCTGCCATGATAACATGCGAGCCTTCCCAGACCACAAGTGGGCTCGCACCTGCTGCGCTCTCGTTCAAAGGCAGGCCCAAAACATAGGCATGGGGTTCTTTCAGCATCCGTTGGCGTTGTGCTCCTACAGGAAGTAGACCATCCACATGGGCCGCATCCCGATTAAGACGATAGCGAAAGGCGCTCTCACTCTCTCCTTTGCGCGGTTTTGGATAGCCCTCATACATCACCGAGAGCTGTGCTGGGTGCAATGCTTTGGTCTCATAGCGCTTTAGCCATTCGATCACCTCACCTCTTAAAGGAACCCCCTCTATTGCGCCAGTCTCATCACTGGGCAATGCATCAACACCCACGAACCAAGTGCCCTCACATTGCAGCCATTCGCCCCTCATCTCTGGATCGCTGAGCACTCTATCCGCGCTTTTTGCAGCCTGCGCCACCCATCTGGCAATCTGAGCGTCAAGGGGAAATTTTATCCAACCTTTCTCTTCAAACATACGCTAAATCCTCGCCTTCTGCCCTGCTCCTCTTTGCGATGTAAGAGATGACGAGTAAAGAGCAAAGGGCATAAATTTTACTTGACGCAGAGGGGCGTGAAGTGGTCGCATTCCTCAAACCGCATCCACAGTCTAAGGACCTTTTTATGGAACAGATCAAATCCCACCACAGGCGCGTTGCCAATATCGCCACCGCCAGTTTTACCTCATGTGATGATCAGGAGAGTGGTGAAACCAGTACATCCATGCTCAAGCTTAACCCAGACATGGCGAAATTTACAGGCTTTTACCTTTATCGTATGGAGCCTGGTGCACGATCGGCACCGCACCGTCATGGAGGTGCCGAAGAGTTTTACGTGATTGAGGGCGAACTCATGGACAACGACGGGACAGTCTACCGACAGGGCGATATGGTTTGGCTCGCACCTGGCACCGAACATAATTCTTATTCTGAAACAGGATGCCTCGTTGCGGTATTTTCTGAAAAACCCGAGGAAGCACCAGAGGACATCAGCGATGCAATTTAGTTGGGACCTTCACGTGCCTGTCGGCTCTGACATTCTTTGTTAACTTGACTAATCTGTAAATTACAGACTAGCCTCTGATCAATGGCATGACGACTTTTGTGCGCCGCGTTTCGTCTGCTCAAATGAGCGAGAGAAAGACGCCAAGGGGTCAGCCTCAATAGAAGACCATTATACTGCCTGGCAGATAGCTCAGACAGTTAAACCATAGGGAGAAAGACAAACATGCCCATGAAAAAGCATTTCTGCGCAATCCTATCTTCGGTTGCCGCAACTTCGCTGTTAGCAGGCGCTGCTTTCGCAGAAGACCGCGTTCTTAAGGTTACGAACTGGGCGGAGTATATCGCGGAAGACACGATTGCCAATTTCGAAGCCGAGTACGGCATTAAAGTGATCTATGACACCTATGACAGTGTGGAGTCGATCGATGCAAAATTACTCGCAGGCAATAGCGGCTATGATGTGGTTAGCCACTCTGGAAGTCGAGTTGCGCGGTTGATCAAGGCTGGCATTCTCGCGCCGCTCGATACGTCTCAATTGGATAACATGAAACATATGGATGCCTCGATCATGACCCAATTGGGCAAGGACTGGGATCCGCAAAACAACCACTTTATGCCCTATATGTGGGGCACGCATGGGGTGACTTATAACAAGGAGCTTGTGCTAGAGACCTATCCAGATGCACCGATTGGCTCAATGGATCTGATCTTTGATCCCAAGCACATGCAAGAGGTCGCCAAATGCGGTGTGGCGTTCCTTGATTCTCCCGATGACATTATTTCAATGGCGCTGTCACACCTTGGGCTTGATCCCGCAACCAAAAGCAAGGCTGATTATGCGGCCGCTGGAGAGCTGCTGGCAGCGATCCGTCCCCATATCAAAACCTTTGACAATTATGCCTATCAGAGAATGCCGCAAAAGGAATTCTGCATCGCGGTCACATGGGGACCAGATGGCTTGCTTGCCATGTCAGGTGCTGCAGAAGCCGATACAGGCGTTGTCTTGGACTTTTTCCTCCCCGAAGATGAGGGCAAGGTCAATCTTTGGAAAGGCGGATGGGGTGTCCCAGGGGTTGTTATTAGCAAGGAGGATGCGCGTTTGTTCGCTAATTACATGATGCGCGCCGAAGTTGGTGCAGCAGACAGTAATTA
>WTIQ01000277.1 GCA_011525185.1 Paracoccaceae bacterium
CAACATTCGTTTTCCCAATCCAAATGTCTCCATCTTGCGCGAGATAATTTCCATAAATCATCCGCATCAGGGTCGATTTTCCTGCACCAGACTGACCGATAAGCGCCACACATTCGCCAGCCTTCACATCAAGTGATGCCTTACCCATCACTGGGATAACGGCACTGTTTTGATTGTGTAGTACGAAATTCTTTGTCAGATTAGAAACTGTAATCATACCGATCCCCTCAGACTTGCAAAACAGATGAAACAAGCAATTGTGTGTAGGCATGCTGAGGGTCATCCAAGACCTGATCCGTAAGCCCAGCTTCAACGACACGACCATCTTTCATCACCATGAGACGGTCTGCGAGCAGGCGAACTACAGCAAGGTCGTGCGTGACAATAATTGCACTCAGTCCCATTTCACGCACCAAGGATCTCAGCAGATCAAGCAAACGTGCCTGAACAGATACATCAAGACCTCCCGTCGGTTCGTCCATAAAGACCAACCGGGGTCCTGTCACAAGATTGCGTGCGATCTGCAACCTTTGTTGCATGCCACCCGAAAAGGCCGTGGGACGATCGTCAATTCGGCTTTCGCTAATTTCTACCCGTCCGAGCCAGTCAATCGCGCGTGCGCGAATATCCCCATAGTGGCGCGCGCCTACGGCCATTAGCCGCTCACCCACGTTTCCACCGGCGCTCACAATCATTCTCAGGCCATCTCGAGCATTTTGATGTACGAACGCCCAGTCAGTGCGCGACAATATGCGTCGTTCAGGCTCACTCATTAAGAGTGTGTCTTTCATACCATCGACACGCGTATCGAAAAACACTTCGCCTGCATCAGGTTCTAGATGCCCTGCAATACAATTGAGCAACGTGGATTTACCAGATCCACTTTCGCCAACAATTCCCATAACTTCGCCAGGCCACAAATCAAAGCTGACATCCGCGCAACCAATTCGTGCACCATAAAATTTTGCAATCCCGCGTACGTCTAAAAGTGGTTGTGTCATGCGGCTTCTTCCTTTGTCTGATCTTGGCGGGAGGTGCAGAAATCCGTGTCAGAGCAAACAAAGATCCGTCCGCCCTGATCGTCGATAATCACCTCATCCAAGTAACTGTTTTCCGCCCCGCATAGGTCGCAGGCGTGATCAGCTTTGCTGGCCTCAAAGGGATAATCTTCAAAATCAAGGCTGATCACCTCTGTATATGGGGGAAGCGCATAAATCCGCTGTTCGCGTCCTGCGCCAAATAGCTGGACGGCGGCCATTTCCATTTTTGGATTGTCAAACTTAGGGATGGGTGACGGATCCATGACATAGCGACCCTCTACTCGAACGGGATAGGCATAAGACGTTGCAATGGCCCCATGTTTACTGATGTCTTCGTAAAGTTTCACATGCATCAGACCATATTCTTCGAGGGCATGCATTTTTCGTGTTTCAACTTCTGAGGGCTCCAAAAACCGTAATGGTTCAGGAATCGGAACCTGATAAACAAGAATTTGGTCTTCCCTCAGCGTGACCTCGGGTATCCTATGTCTTGTTTGTATGAGGCTCGCTTCGGCTGTTTTTTCTGTAACATTCACGCCTGCCGTTTTTTGAAAAAACTTTCTAATGGAAATTGCATTTGTGGTGTCGTCTGCACCTTGGTCGATAACCTTAAGCGTGTCGTCAGGCGTCAATGTGGCTGCCGACACCTGCACGCCTCCAGTACCCCAACCGTATGGCATTGGCATTTCACGACTTGCAAAAGGCACTTGATAGCCTGGAATTGCCAAACCCTTCAAAATGGAGCGGCGGATCATCCGTTTTGTTTGTTCGTCAAGATATGCAAAATTATACTCGCTCATTCCGCCGCCTCCTGAGTTTGCAGGTGAGATTGTGCTTCTCGACGCAATTTACGGATCAGTTCCAATTCGGATTGGAAGTCCACATAATGAGGAAGCTTGATATGCTCCAAAAAGCCGGTCGCTTGAATATTGTCGCAATGGTAAAGTACAAATTCCTCGTCCTGTGCCGGCGCACCAAGATTGTCTTCGCCAAGCTCTTTCCAACGCAAAGCCCGATCAACCAATGCCATCGAGATTGATTTTCTTTCTGACTGACCCAAAACCAGCCCATATCCCCGTGTGAACTGTGGCGGTTCTGTCTTGCTTCCCTGAAATTGGTTTACGGTTTCACATTCGGTGACTTCAACTTCGCCTATTTCAATAGAAAAACCCAATTCGGGGATATCCATTTCAACGGTCACATCCCCGATACGGAGTTCACCGACAAATGCGTGATTGCGGGCGTATCCACGCTGGGTTGAATAGGCCATTCCCAGAACAAATCCCTCATCCCCACGTGCCAAAGACTGTAGCCGGAGGGCGCGGTTTGCGGGTAGTTCCAAAGGTTCACGGGTCAGATCACCTGGTTCCGTATCCGTGTTTGGTTCTTGCTGAATTAACCCTTCGGCATTCAAAAAATTTGTGATGTGCGGGACGGCTTCGTCCAAGGGTTTGCTCGCAAGTTCAGCTTCTTCAATGTCCCCGTCTGCTGCCAGTTTGAAGTCCAAGAGCCGGTGGGTATAGTCAAATGTTGGCCCAAGTACTTGCCCACCCGGCGCATCCTTGAAGGTCGCAGAAATGCGCCGAATACAGGACATTTTTTCGGTTTCGATGGGATGACTGGTGCCGAATCTAGGCAGCGTCGTGCGATAAGCGCGAAGCAGAAAAATAGCTTCAATCAAATCACCACGCGCCTGCTTTATGGCAAGTGCAGCAAGCTGCGGATCATAAAGAGATCCTTCGGCCATTACACGATTGACAGCAAAGCTTAACTGTTCCCGGATCTGCGCCACAGAAAGTACATCGATAGAGGGATCTCCACGGCGGTCTTCGGCGAGCCAGGCATGGGCATTATCAATTGCCTTTTCACCCCCTTTTACAGCGACATACATGATTTATTCCTCGCTCACTCGGGTGGTGCGTGCCAGCCCCGCGATCTGGCTATCCGCACAAAATATAAAATCTATACCAAGCGGATAGAGTGCTGCATTCTGCTGAAACGCAGCAATAGTGGGGAGTGAAAAATATTGAACATCTTTGATGCCAGGGCCCCGTAAAGCAGCTCCTGAATTTCTAAATTCAGGCTCTTCTATAATCAAAGTCGCAGATCGATCAGGATATTGTGCTTCACCCTGTTTGAACTGCTTGAGTGGTAACATTTCTTCCCAATTACCGATGACAAATTGGGCCTCGCTTGCACGGACAAAGGGTGCACCACAATGGAAGGTTATCCAATGACGAATTTCCTCAATATCGCGTGAAGGCGCAAGATGGATAGGCGTTTCAGGATCGCAGAGTGTCAGAATTACTGTGCCGCATGCAACTGACATTGGGGTTGGTGGTAAGGCGCCTGAAACATCAAATATACGACCCGGCCGTGCCATGGCGTTCATGATAGATCGAAATGCCCGCGCGCCGTCTTGGGGGGGGGCGTTGAAACCGCCTTGTAGTAAATGAGTGTTCATTCATCCTCTCCTCTTGCAAGCGTAAAGAAATCAACCTTGGTCGCTGCAGCTTTTTTTGCTTTCACATCTTTTCTGCCGAGCCTGAGTTCACGCAGTGGCGTGATAACTTTACTGTCGACCTCTGTGCTCCGTGACCCCTGTAATAAGGCGTCAAGTATTGCAGCGCGCTCTGAATGCTTGCGGTCTCGTCCTTGTACATAGCCATGGCCAATTTCCCCCGTGGCTAATTCTACAGAGCACCGTGTGATCGTCATCTCACCAAGATTGAATGCGTCACCTGTCGCCCCCATCCGGCCACGCACCATCACCGCACCGATTTCAGGGACTCTCAAGAATTTGAAGTTTGGTTGATCTTCTATCGTTGTCCAAAACTTGTCCACGTCGTTTGCGCGCGATTTCGCAAGGACAGACTTCCATGATTTTCGATCATTATTCATACACTGTTACCTCGTAGAAATTGCCATTTTCTGTTTGTCTTACTCATATTTTTCCAGAAACTGCTCAACCGTCAGAGTTCGGAAATCAATCAACGCATCACGCAAGGTGTCATGCGTCCAATCCCACCATGAAAGTGAAAGCAATCTTTCAGCCAGCTTGGGCGAGACGCGTTCGCGCATCGGTGATGCGGGAACACCTGCAACAATTGTAAATGGGGCCACATCTTTGGTAACAATTGCCCCAGAGGCGACGATGGCACCATGACCCAAAGTCACTTCGGGTTTGATCTGTGCGTTGTGACCGATCCAAGTATCGTGTCCAATGGTCACAAGGCGCGATGCACGCTTTTCAAACCAGAGATGATCAACCTCTGTATCATCCCAATAATCGGGTGAACGATACAAAAAATGATGCAAGCTTGCTCTGTTCATGGGATGATCGCTCGCCCCGATGCGCACAAAACTTGCGATATTTGAAAATTTGCCAATACGCGCATTCGCGATATCCGAATAGCGATCACAGTATGAATAATCATCGAAATCCGCATTTTGCAGGCGCGAACCTCTGCCGATTTCGCAAAAACGCCCAAAGGTGCAGTTTTGATGTTCCACATCAGGATGAAGATAGGGGCTATCGGGTGTAAGTCTGGTCATTTTCAAAGTTCCAGACTTTCAGTGCCTTTGATCAGGCGGGTTCTTATCTGACCCGACACCCAATCCATCAACATGACCATCAAAATAATCAATATGATGTAATAACTGACTTCTTCCCAATCTTTCTGAGTAATCATCGCTTGCGTCAACATCAAACCGATGCCGCCACCCGTAATCGCACCAATGATCGTCGCGCTGCGCGTGTTGGATTCAAAGTAATATAGAACCAAGGATAGAACGACTGGGGTCACTTGCGGCAAAACGCCAAAACGGTATTGCTGAAGCTTGCGCGCGCCTGTGGATTTAACGCCTTCAATCTGCTTATTATCCACATTCTCAAGAGTTTCTGAGAACAATTTGCCAAATGTACCAGTATCTGTGATCAAGATTGCCAATGCACCCGTCATAGGACCAGGGCCAAAAGCCCGCGCGAGCATAATCGTGAAAATCAGTGCATCTACGCCGCGAATAAAGTCGAATATGCGCCGCATGAAAAAACGGACCGCGCGAAAAGGACTGAAGTTTTTTGCGGCCAGAAACGCGAGGGGAAGTGCGATGAGCGCGCCTCCAAAGGTTCCAATAAAGGCCATAAGGATGGTTTCCCCAATGGCCCATGCCACGTCTTTATGACGCCACATTTTATTGTTCCAAAAATCGTTCAGAATTTGGGCAGCTTCTCCCGTAAATGCCCGCGTCAGGATCTCATTCCAGCTTAGATCATGGTAGGGACTTTCAAGGGTAAAAAAGAAAAGCTCCCAGCCCGAAAAATACCGAAATACCTCGGTACGATTTCGCGTAACGGTTAGGCGGCCCGCATCCGTTGTTATTGTCAGACGGTTCTTCGATTGATTGATTGTACCGGGAAATTCACCGTCAGGTAAGGACACTTCCACACCTTTAGCGCTTGGTTTTGCCCAAATTTTACCAAAGCTAGGCACATCGTATGTGACATCATTTTCGCCAAATGTCACACTATGCCCGTTTTCTAGATCGACGATTGTTTGCTCACCCAAGCTGACCCATTCAGGGCTTGTCCCGTTTTTGTAGGTGCCTTTGTTTTCGCCTTCAATTTGAACGCTCATATCGCCATTGCGATTGTCCCGTGTGACATGAACTTTATAGCTGTAGCTGTCCCGTATCAAAATTTTAGCGTTGTCCAAAGACGCTCGTTGAGACAATCCCAGAATGTCAAAAGAAATAACGATGTAGACGCCATAGACGATCAGCATGACCATCGCGCTGAACATACCAAATTTCTTACGGCTAATGCTATGTGTCGCGGCTGCCTGTAGATGCGTGATATCAGGTGTCATGGTCATGACAACACCTCCACCTTGCGTCCGTAGGTTAGTCTGTCTCGAAAATGCGATGAGAGTTGGTCAAATAGGACGATTGTTCCAAACAAAAGCAAAAAGATCGCTGCGGCATCATCATACCGCCCTTGGCCCCAAGAAATGGCGTTTTTTAGTTCATATCCGATCCCACCGGCACCAACGAACCCAAGAATGGCAGAGGCGCGAATATTGATTTCAAATCGCATCAAGGCATAGGAAAGATAATTTGGCGCCACCTGAGGCACGACAGCAAGTCCCATTTTCTGCAACCAGTTTGCTCCTACAGAGGACAATCCATCCACTGGTTTCAAAGATGCATTTTCGTTGACTTCAGAAAACATTTTGCCAAGCGCACCGGTGGTGTGAAACGCAATTGCAATCATTGCCGGTATTGGACCACCACCCAGAACAAAAATGAGCACAAGTGCGATAACAATCTCAGGCATCGCGCGCATAACGTCCATAATGCGCCGAAATAGCGGTATCAATTTCGGCCATAGCGCCATTCCACGCGTCGCAAGCATCGACAAAAACATCGCAAGAAACGCACCGATGAGTGTTGATACTGCAGCAATGTTTATAGTTTCGACAAGGGCGGGGAAATAAGTGCCCATATGCGAGGGAAGTTCGGATATTTTCTCTGCCGCTTCAGATAAAACTGATGCGGGAAAGTCAAAAATACGCGGAAACCCCTCAATAAACCCACCTGCGTTCCTGTCTTCGGCGGTCAGAAACCCGCTGACCATTAAAGCGACAAAAACAATCAAAAGACGAAGAGTGTAAATGCGTTTTCTACGCAGAATTCC
>WTIQ01000505.1 GCA_011525185.1 Paracoccaceae bacterium
CTCCGCGAGGGAGTTACAGTCCCCTGCCACACCTTGCGGCCTGTCGCCCACGGCTATCTTACGACAGCAACAGCGCGTGGATACTCGTGCCACTTCTCAAGGTCAACAGGAAAATCGCTCCCCGTTCAGAGACTTTTTGCAAGATTTGAAATGATCGGGCAATCGGGGCGTTCGTCCCCCTTACAGCTTTTGACCAGATGGGATAATTCGTCATGAAGGCATTGCAATTCTTGTTGTTTCTTTTCGATGTCAGCAAGGCGAGCGCTGGCGAGGCGTTTGACATCTGAGCTTGATCTGTTTGTGTTTTGATAAAGATTCAAAAGATCACGGCATTCTTCAATCGAAAAGCCAAATTCGCGGGCGCGACGCGCAAAGATCAGTTTTTGCACATGGGTGTGATCGTAATCACGGTATTTGGTCTCTGCGCGTACATCTGGCACCACTAGGCCAATGTCGGCGTAGTAGCGCACGGTTTTTGTGCTGAGTTTGGCCTGTTTGGCAGCCTCTGAGATTTTCATCAATATCCTCTTGACTCTCCCTCTACTGGAAACTTTATCTGCATCTGTGAGGCAGAACAAGGGAACATGTCCATGGCTGATATAGCGCAAAGACTTTCGATTGACTGGTATTGCAAAGGCACATGGAGGACAGCGGCCAAAAACACGGCTTGGTGTCTTTTGGGTTGTGCGATTGGTGATCTTGGAACCATCGCCTTTTTTCAATTCACAGGCATCCCTTGGCCGACGCTGGCGATTATGGCGCTGGCTATTGTAAACGGCTTGTTGACCTCCATTGCCCTAGAGACATTTATCCTATCGCGGCAGATGAGTTTGAAGCTTGCCTTTAATACAGCAATTGGCATGTCGCTTATTTCGATGGTCTCCATGGAGGTGGCCATGAACACGGTTGACGTCCTTATGACGGGAGGGGCCAAGCTCACGTGGTGGGTTATTCCCTTTATGCTCTTTGCTGGCTATATCACGCCTCTGCCCTATAACTATTGGCGCCTCAAAGCACTCGGTAAAGGGTGCTGCCAC
Organism: Paracoccaceae bacterium; assembly: GCA_011525185.1. Classification (GTDB taxonomy): domain Bacteria; phylum Pseudomonadota; class Alphaproteobacteria; order Rhodobacterales; family Rhodobacteraceae; genus LFER01. The sequence goes on from WTIQ01000505.1 coordinate 1,038, forward strand.
TAAAGCGTGTTACGTAGGTAAATAAAAGGTTGCAGTTGCTTTTGCGACGACTTTATCGCTGGGTCGCGTGATGAGATCGGCGCTGAGGAAAAAGAGCGCCTTTCCAGCCCTTTCTACTTTTGCAATACAGCTTAGGACATCGCCCGATGCGGGGCGTAAAAACTGGGTGTCGAGCGTGGTTGTGGCAACGGGGGCAAGCTTTTGCATATGGCTAAAGCAGGCAAAGACCATTGTCGTATCGGCAAGAGCCCCCATCGCTTGCCCGCAGACGATCCCTCCAACCCGTTCGATGTCCGATGTTATGGGGATGTCGATTTGAGCACTCCCATCTGCGCAGGCCATGATCTGGGGCTTAAGAGCCATTATCCAAGGTGCAAAATTTTCGTCGAGAAAGTTTTGAGCTAATGATAAGCTAAGAGGGTCAGACATCAAACGTCCTGTCATGTTATTGGTCAGGTTATAAGATGTGGTCCGAAAAGGGGGGATTGGTCAAGATGTCAGAGATAATTCAGGTGAACGGGCAACGCTTTTTCCTACGCACATGGGGAGAGCCGAAAAATCCCGTTCTTTTGCTCTTGCATGGATTTCCTGAATTTTCGGGGGCTTGGGAAGAGCTTGCGCCGCTTTTATCAGATCAGTTTTATTGCGTTGCGCCTGATCAACGTGGCTATGGTCAAAGTTATCGGCCAAGTGATTTAGAATCCTATAAAATTCATCATCTCGTGAGTGATGTCGTGGGCATTTTAGAGCATATTGGTGGCTCCGCAATTGTGCTCGGCCATGATTGGGGGGCCTCTGTTGCCTATGCGCTGGCTATGTCACATCCAACGATGGTAGAAAAACTGATTATTATGAACGGTGTCCATCCCTTGCCTTTTCAGCGTGCCCTTGTTGAAAGCCCAGAGCAAATTGCCGCCTCGCAATATATTCATTGGCTGCGACGAGCAGGATCAGAACAGGTTCTTGTCGAAAATGATTTTGAGCGCCTGAGAGCGATGTTTTCACACGGGATGAATATGCAGTGGCTTTCGGGGGAAAAGTGGGACGCCTATCGGAGCGCTTGGGGCGATGTTGAGGGCGTCAAGGCGATGGTGAATTGGTATCGGGCAACTGGCTTATACGTGCCCAAATTAGACGAACCGATTGAGCCAATGCCCCACATGGAGGCGGGTGAGATGATGATCCAAATGCCGCATCTATTATTGTGGGGTGCAGCAGACACGGCTCTTTTACCCCAGTCCTACGCAGGTCTTGAGGCCTTGGCACCGCAGTTGAAATTTGCGTCAATTCCAGACACAGATCACTGGTTACATCATCAAAAACCTGAGGCCATTGCAGATATTATTTTGAACTGGATATAGTCCTTTACGGTCACGTCACGCTGTCTGTTGAGCCCAAAATTGGGTTACTGTCCAATTATCTTGTGACGGTTTTTGTGCCTGCACTATGGTCACCTCAGAGTCCTCTGAATCCTCTTCCCCTTCATCCACCTCAGTTTCATCCTCACTAAGGCTTGAATTTTCTTGGTCCAGCTCAGATTAAATAGCGACCTTATACATTTCGTCTTGCATATCTGGGGTTTGGTCTTCGAGTGTGACCGTTTCTTCGCCAGCAGGTTCAGTCTCTTTGTCATCGGTTTCGTCGAGAGGACATATTGCTATAATCGGCTCGATTGCTGGTTTGCCCGCCTCTGTGAGCAAGTTGTCCTTCATAATTGGATCGTCTTGAGGCAACTCTTCGGTTTCCACATCGCTCATATTCAGGCCAATTAAGGCGGAACCTAACACTCCAGCGGCAAACAAAAGACCTAGCATGCTCTACTCCAATTAGGGTCTCATGGACCTGTCAAATGTCCAGAGAAAGATTCTTAAGCTGTGATATAATATACTTTAGAAATAATACAATACTTGTTATTATTTTAATAACTTTGGAAAGTAAAAAATATTCTTGAGTGTAAAGCGTGAGGCGATGCAACGCGCGACCTGATAGTGCTCCCTTATGATAGAGAGCATCTTTGCTCACAGGTGATTTGCTGAATTTGAATTTTTAACATATTGAAAATAAATATAATTTTACGAAATACTGCGTCAGTATTCGATATTCTATATTGCTCATTAGCTATACTCGGCTAATTTCGCAGTATTTAAGCGTCTAGGTCGATATAGGTGACTATGCCTATTAAACCGTTCCTATTCGGCTCACCTAAAGGGGATAACTTAAAAATTGAGCGTTTTCTGGTGATGAATTAGACGTCTAGCTCTTCCACAAATTTTGCATTTTCTTGAATGTACTGGAATCGCATCTCTGGTTTTTTTCCCATAAGACGCTCGACAAGATTGCCTGTTTCGCCGGGTTCATCTTCATCAATGCTGACACGTATGAGTTTTCGTGTTTTGGGATCCATTGTCGTTTCTTTAAGGTCTTTGGCATTCATTTCACCAAGGCCTTTGAAACGGCTGACGTCAATTTTCCCTTTTCCACCTACGCCTTTGTTCAGCCAATACTCGCGCTCGCGTTCATCAATGCAGTAGACACGATGAGCGCCTTGGGTCAAACGATACAGCGGCGGGCACGCGAGGTAGAGGTGGCCTGCATCAATAAGGGGGCGCATTTGGGTGAAAAAGAACGTCATTAACAAAGAGGCAATATGCGCTCCGTCGACGTCTGCATCGGTCATGATAATCACTTTATCATAGCGCAAGTCGTGCAAGTTAAACTTCGTTCCCAATCCAACACCAAGCGCCTGTGTGAGATCATTAATTTCTTGGTTTGTCGTAAGTTTTGAACTTGCAGCGCCTAAAACGTTGAGAATTTTGCCCCGGAGGGGCAAGAGGGCCTGTGTTTTACGCTCACGTGCCATTTTGGCAGAGCCGCCAGCGCTGTCCCCTTCAACCAAAAAGATTTCTGTTCCATCTCGAGATGTTGCAGAGCAATCAACCAGTTTCCCTGGCAAGCGCAGTTTTTTAGTGGCAGATTTCCTCTGAGTTTCTTTTTCTTGTCGCCTGCGCATCCTTTCTTCGGCGCGTAGTACGAGAAAATCTAAAATCGCTCCCGCTGATTTTGTGTCTGACGCAAGCCAATTGTCTAAATGATCTCGTACAGAATTTTCGACCAGCCTTTGAGCTTCAACCGTGGCGAGCCGGTCTTTTGTTTGGCCGACGAACTCAGGCTCACGAATAAAGCAACTGACCAAGGCACAGCCCCCTGAGGTCAGGTCATCGCGCGTGATATCCTTGGCTTTTCGGTTATTGACCAAGTCGCCGTAGGCGCGAATGCCCTTTAGGATTGCGGCCCAAAATCCAACCTCATGGGTTCCCCCTTCTGGGGTGGGCACAGTATTACAGTAAGATTGCACAAAACCATCGCGAGACGGTGTCCAGTTGATGGCCCATTCGACTTTGCCAGGGGTATTGAAGCGTTCCTTGAAATCAACAACACCGCGAAAAGGACTTTCTGAATATGTGGTGACTCCGCTTAGCGTCTCATTCAAATAATCGCTTAAGCCTCCTGGAAAGTGAAAGGTGGCTTCTGTTGGGGTTTGGCCATCATCGATGGCCGATTTCCAGCGGATCTCAACACCGCTGAACAAGTAAGCCTTTGAGCGGATCGATTTGAACAAACGAGCAGGTTTGAAGCGATGTGTGCCGAATATTTCTGAATCAGCATGAAATGTGACGGAGGTTCCCCGTCTATTGCGGGCCGCACCAAGCTTTTGCAGCGGTCCAAGCGGTTTGCCGCGGCAAAAGCGTTGCTCGTAAAGCTCTTTGTTTTTTGCGACTTGGACCACAAGGCTATCAGAGAGAGCGTTGACGACAGAGGCGCCAACGCCATGTAAGCCGCCTGAGGTTTCGTAGGCGTCACCGCCAAATTTACCCCCAGCATGTAAGGTGCAAAAGATGACCTCTAATGCAGATGTGTCTGGGAATTTGGGATGGGGATCAATGGGGATTCCGCGTCCATTGTCCTTGATTGTGATCGCAAAATCTTCGTGCAGTTCCACTTCGATACGGGAGGCATGGCCAGCAACGGCTTCGTCCATCGAGTTGTCGAGCACCTCGGCGACAAGATGGTGCAATGCACGTTCATCAGTCCCCCCAATATACATCCCAGGTCGTTTTCTAACAGGCTCAAGGCCCTCAAGTACCTCGATATTAGAGGCATCATAGTTTTGTTCGGACGCTGTATAGAGAAGGTCACTCATATAAACTGCTCATTTTTATCTCTGTATGACATGCCTGCTCATATAGGAAAAGTCCTTAGGCAGAAAATCAGCAAAATTTCGTGACCCGTCTCTTAGATTGCCACAAGCTGAAAGCCCGCTAATCTTCAATTTTCCTTTGCTAAAAATGGGAATTTCTATTGAAAACCACCTTCTAAACTATACGCTGACGGTGCATAAGAACCTTATATTAAGTTGTTAACGTATGTAACGGGTGTCATTTCATAAATTTATTTATTCTTTTTTCGTCTCACTTTTTTGACTTTTCGCGTAAATAAGTATGGTGACATTAGAGGATCTCATCCTGTGGTGTCTAAACATACAGGGTTGAGTGGTGTCCCAGACAGAATAAGCATCCCCACCCCCTTTTCTGTCTGGGCGCTTTTTTAAAACGGCTAAGTCCGCGAATTTTGTAGTTGCTTGCTCTAAATTTTCTGTATTGGAGTCGAGAGAGGCTCATAAAGGTCAATGTTACATAGAGAAGACGGGCTTAGGGCTGCTGATGACTAAAAAATACATATCGCACGTGAAATCCCTATTTGCCTTGGGCGGTCCTTTGATCCTTGGGCAAGTGGCTCATATGTCAATCGGTATTACCGATACTGTTATGTTAGGGTGGTATTCCGTTGAAGCTCTGGCGGCGGGTGTCATGGGTCATACACTTTTCTTTCTTGTCTTTATCATTGGCTTAGGGTTCGCAACAGCCGTAATGCCAATCGTGGCGAGCGCCTTAGCACAAGAGGATACGACCCAAATTCGGCGTATTACGCGCATGGGACTTTGGCTGTCGATTGCATTTTCAGCGGTTATGTTGCCAGTATTTTGGTGGTCTGAGCCGCTTCTTATTGCAATAGGTCAATCAAAAGAGCTTTCGCGGGCGACGGCCACTTATGTCACCATCGTCGGGTTTGCGATGTTTCCAGCTTTGGTCTTAAACGTTATAAAATCATATCTCTCCGCACAGGAGTTGATGGCATTTGTTCTTGTCACAACACTTGCCGGCTTTGTGATCAACATTCCGTTGAATTACGTTTTCATCTTCGGAGCCTTTGGCCTTCCTGAACTGGGAGTGCGCGGGTCGGCAATCGCCTCGCTCATCGTTCAAAGTACTATGGCCATAAGCGTTTGCATTTATGCGGCAAAGAAATTTCCTGAGCATAAATTGTTTTCGCGCCTATGGAAGCCAGATCCACAGGGCCTCATGCGTCTGACAAAAATGGGGGTGCCCATAGGAATAACAGGCTTGGCAGAAGCTGGCCTCTTTTCTGCCTCCACCTTTATGATGGGATGGCTTGGGACGATCAGTGTCGCAGCCCACGGCATTGCATTGCAAATCACGAGCTTAACCTTTGTTATTCATGTCGGCTTGTCTTCGGCTGCAACGATCCAAGCTGGTCAGGCCCATGGCGCTCAGAATTTTCAAAAGCTTAAGC
>WTIQ01000034.1 GCA_011525185.1 Paracoccaceae bacterium
GGTCAAAGTTGCCCCTTTGGGTTTTGGCAAATGGGACGGATCGGTGGTGATACGGCCCGCGAGGTCAGGGTGATAAAGGCCCACTTCGGGGTATTCGACGGGGCTTGGCGCATGCCCGCCTTGCCAGTCGGTTTTGGAGCAGTAGCGGGAAATTAAAAACCGCATCATGGCTTCAACATTTTCATTCGAGCCAGCAAGCCAATATTGCATGACCAAAAACCAAGACCGCAGATCCTGAGCCTTACCTGGAATATAGCGCAAAATTTTAGGCAAGCGGCGCAACATGCGCATCTTTTTCTGACCGGTCTCAGTTGAGGGCTTGGCAGAGCCTCTGAGCTTTTTCAAAAGCTTCATGGCACCCGATTGGGGTGCGCCCATGTCCAGCGAGCCCATCTTGGTCAGTTTGACAATTGATGCATCAGAGATCACCCCAATCATCGCATCACAGTGATCACGACGCGCTTCAAGCGCGGGCAGGATGGATTTCACATGCTCCTCAAGAAAGAGCAAGTTGATAATGACCATATCCCCCTGACTCACAGAGGCTTTGGCCCGCTCAAGAGCTGCAGGATTTTCACCCCATTCTGCGGCGGCATGAATGTCCACTCGGAGCCCAGGAAATTCGGGCAAAAGCTTTTCAGCCGCGCGATCACAGGGTCCAGCCGAATGCGCATCAAGGGTGACGATCACGACCCTATACTCCGCGGAAGGCGCATATATGTGAGCATCATCGCGCATAGTGGGCCTTTGCCTCATAGAGGGTTTCGATAGAGATGTGGCTTACACCGCGTTCTGATGCATATGTTTCCGTGTTGCGCCGCGCTTTTCCGCGCACGAAAAACGGAATTTTGCGCAGCTCTTTTTCAGCGTCTTGAAGCCAAATGATCTCAGCGCTTTGTGGCTCTATTGCGGGCTGGTTTGTACCTGCATCCTCTGGCTGTGTTTGTGTCTGACCCAAAGCATGACCACCATGATGGCTTGGGCCAGCGGCATCATTAAACTCAAAATCATCGCGGAACATATGCAAGAGGTGCTCTTCTAACCCCATCACAAGAGGGTGCACCCATGTATCAAAGATCACATTGGCCCCTTCAAAACCCATTTGCGGGGAATAGCGGGCAGGGAAATCCTGAACGTGCACAGGTGCAGATATCACCGCACAGGGAATGCCCAAACGCTTTCCAATATGGCGCTCCATCTGAGTGCCGAGGATCATTTCTGGGGCGAGATCTTCGATATGTTTTTCGACCTCAAGGTAGTCATCGGTAATCAAAGGCGTGAGGCCAAAGGATTTGGCCATAGCGCGAAGAGGCCGCGCCATTTCGCGGTTATAACAGCCCAGCCCCACGACCTCGAAGCCCATTTCATCACGCGCAATGCGTGCAGCAGCCATCGCATGGGTCCCATCGCCAAAGATAAAGACGCGCTTGCCCGTCAGATAGGTGCTATCGACCGAGGCCGAATACCACGGCAGGCGCAGGCGGCTTTCATCCACAACAGGATCCAAACCTGTGATTTGCGCAACTTCGTTGATAAAGTCACGCGTCGCCCCCACACCAATCGGCACAACCTTTGTATAGGGCAAATTAAGTTCACGCTCCATCCAACGCACAGCACTTTCGCCTGTTTCAGGATACATCAAAACATTGAAATGAGCCGCCCCAAGGCGGGCGATTTCAGCAGGGGTTGCCCCCATCGGCGCGACCACATTGACGCTTATCCCCATATCAGAGAGGAGAGAGCTGATTTCTTCGATATCATCGCGATGACGAAAGCCCAGCGCTGTTGGACCAATCAAATTGCATGTGATGTGCTTGGTCTTTTCTACTGATTTTGCCCCCAACGGTTTTGCAAGGGTGCGTACAATTTGAAAAAAGGTTTCATCCGCGCCAAAGTTTTCTTTGCGCTGATAACTGGGAAGCTCCAATGGGATCACAGGGACATTCAGGCCCATATTTTCGGCCATACCCCCTGGATCATCTTGGATGAGCTCCGCAGTGCAAGACGCACCAACAATAATCGCTTCAGGTGCAAAACGGTCATAGGCCTCCTGACAGGCCGTTTTGAACAGATTGGCAGTATCAGAGCCCAAATCTCGGGCTTGGAATGTCGTAAAGGTGACAGGAGGGCGATGATCGCGTCGCTCGATCATTGTAAACAAAAGATCAGCATAGGTATCACCTTGAGGCGCATGCAGCACGTAATGCAAGCCCTTCATACCAGTGGCGACACGCATTGCACCCACATGGGGCGGTCCCTCATATGTCCAAACAGTGAGCTTCATTCCGCAGCCTCCTGATTGAGGATCATACGGCGACGGATAGGACGCGGGAATAATCCCGCAAGATCGCCCGCCTGTTCATAAAAGTGTACGGGCGTAAACACGAGTTCGATCGCCCATTTTGTCGTCAAACCCTCGGCTTCGAGCGGGTTGGCTAGGCCCAGCCCGCACACGGTGAGATCTGCGCGCTGCTCTTTTGCACGATCCAACTGAAGGTCCACATCCTGCCCCTCCGAAACGGTTGGACCAGCGGGGATAAGATCAAGGTCAGGTTGGACCAGAGGGCGATGAATAAACGGAGTGCCAATTTCCACGGCCTTCATACCACATTCTTGTGTGAGAAACCGCGCGAGTGGAATTTCAAGTTGGCTGTCTGGAAAGAAAAAGACCGATTTATCCTCCAGCGCTGCTGCCGCTTGGGATATCGCTTTTTTCGCCCGCGCGTATGGAGCGGCTGTCACGTCCTCAAAAAGTTGTTCAGGGACTTGAAAGGCGCCTGCTATCGCCTTGAGCCAGGCCGTAGTCCCCTCAGCGCCAAACGGAAATGGCGCTGCGATGTGATGCGCGCCTCGCCTTAAAAGAGCAGAGTGCGTTTCCCCCAAGAAGGGCTGCGTTGCTGCAAAGAGGGTGTTTGGACCAACGGAGATGTCGTCTTCGTGGCGCGCCGCTGGCAGGACGAAGACATTGGAGATTCCCATGCCAGAGAGGAGGCTACGCATTTGCTCTTCTACAACATCAGGTAGAGCGCCAATCACCATTAATTGCCTTTCAGATGATTCGCGTAACGTAGGCACCATGGCCGCCAAACACTCATCTTCACCCTGCGTAAAGGTGGTTTCAATTCCTGAGCCTGTGAAATTGACAACCCGAACAGAGGGCGCAAATTTTTTCGTCAGACGCTCTGCCGCTTTGGACAAATCGAGCTTGATAACTTCAGATGGACAGGAGCCAACCAAAAACAGGCGTTTTATGTCAGATCTACGTGACAGTAGCCGTTCGACCTCTCGATCCAGCTCTTGATGCGCATCCGCAAGGCCCGCAAGATCGGTTTCCTCGAGAATCGCTGTCCCAAATCTTGGCTCTGCAAAAATCATGACACCTGCAGCGCTTTGCAGAAGATGGGCACAAGTTCGTGAACCAACAACAAGGAAAAAAGCATCCTGCATTTTTCGATGCAGCCAGATAATCGACGTCAGTCCACAAAAGACTTCCCGTTGACCGCGCTCTTTAAGAACGGGTGCACTCCCGCAGGTCTGAAGATTTGAACTATGCATGACCCAGCTCCCTCGTGCCCTCAAGTCGTGCCATGCGTAGCTTTAAAAGAAACTGAGCAGCATTTATAACATATAAAAAATAAGCCGCCAACGCCGTAAGCATGAGCGTGTTTTGATCTACTAAAGCATTGAAAAGCAAGTACAAATATGCCGTGTGAAGACCGATGACAAGGAAGCTAACAACATCCTCCCAAAAGAAGGCTGGGGCCAAAAGGTACTGACCAAAGACCACTTTTTCCCAAATCGCTCCAGTGATCATTATCGTGTAAAGGACCAGCGTTTTCACGACGATGGACACGGTCGCGAGCCAATATCCCTCGCCCGTCAACATGAACCGCAAAACCAAAGCAAGAGACACCAAAAAGACAACGAATTGCAGTGGGGCTAAGACCCCCTGCACGGTTGTCCAATAGGTCGCATCCCGGCGCTCTCGCTGAGCCTTTGTATACAAACCTTCGGCTGCAACTTGACCCCTTTTTGGAAGGGACATGTCCGACTCCTTAAGCATATTTGTAGCCTAGGGTACCTCCGAAGGGCAAAAAGTGTCAATTAAAACTTACATTTTCGTCATGTGAATTTTACACATCAAATTGGGCTTGGTTGGTTTTTCTTGGACGTGAGCGCTCTCAAAGTCGGTGATAAAACTCTAAGCTGTAGAGAGAATGCCAGAGAAATCAGCATGTAGAGCCTTTATTTTTGACTTTTTTGCGTTTTTCGGCGATACTAAATGCAATGGAAAATAAAGCGGTGCATCACGGTTGTATGCACACGCGATTTCCGCATTGGAACCGCTTAATGGCTGATCGCTACCACCTATATCCACTGACTGGAGCTGGCTCGCTCAAGGTAGAGGGGCTTGCCAAACGCGTCATTGATGATTTGGGACGATCCTCGCCCGCTGAAAGTCGAAAGCGTGTGGTAGAAACAACCATTTGGTTGGCTAATATTTCAATAACAAATGCAACCTATGAGCAAGATGATGTTTTGCGGGCGTTGATGAAAAGGGGCCTGACCCGGGATCTTATTGTCGATTGCTGCATTCCCGACGCCGCACGCCTCTTGGGCGATGGCTGGATGGAAAATCTTCGCACCTTCGGCCAAGTTTCGCTTGGGACCGCGCGCCTTCAAGCGCTATTGAAGGCCCTTACGGTTCGCAGAGAGGCGATCCTCTCAAACTACGAGTTGGGCAGCCTTTTGGTCTTGGCCTGTGAGGGCGAAGATCACACGCTGGGCGCATTGGTGTTTACGGATCAATTGCGCAGACGGGGATACTCGGTCAATGTCCTTTTGGGCGCTAAAATCGCTGAGATTCAAAGTCTGATCACGAAAGGCGATTTTGATACAATTTTGCTGTCAAGTTCCAGTGAAACGGCCTTTGAAACCGTCGCAAAAACAATAAATTACCTTAGACATAAAAATTCATCTTTGCCGCCATTGGTGATAGGCGGAGGTATCGTGGATATCCTTGGGAGGAAGATCCACCAAAGAGTTGATGTCGACCTTGTGTCAAATGATTTGGGTCAAGTTCTCGACTTTATATCACCACATCACCTTAACGATAACAATAATGAGAGAGCCTCTTGATGGAAACACGGGACTCTAAATTCTGGGATTTTGGCTCGGTGCCAATGATTGAACCAGAATACTTGGGAAGTATCCTCGCCGCAGCTTCGGACATTGCATTGTTCGTCAAGTTAAACGGAAATATCCTTTCAATTCTTGTCAATGAAAGTGAAAAAAGCCTTGGAAACCTATCCCACTGGGAAGGGCGTCAAATTTCTGACTTTTTGACAAGGGAAAGCAACGAGAAGCTAGACGTTGTTCTCAATCAGATCAATTCGGGTCAAAGCGTTCTGCACTCTGTTGAGCTTAACCATCAGGACAACGCACTGTGGCAATTTCCAGTCAGATACAGCATCCATCGCCTTGGTGCACAAGATACGATCTTGATGCTGGGGCGCGATTTGAGAACCCTTGCAGAAACCCAACAACAGCTTGTTCAGGCGCAAATTGCCGTAGAGCGCGGATATGAGGAGAGCCGCCGCTATGATACGCAATTTCGGATGCTAATGTCCCACACCCGTGATGCTATTGTGTTTGTTTCTGTGGCTGAGGGAAAGATCATCGAAGCGAATGCAGGTGCATCCAACTTGCTTGGGCTTGGAGCAGAAGAGCTGGAGGGGACAGATTTTGCAACACTGTTTGAAGGAGTCAGCAAAAACGAATTGATGACCCTTTTGGTTGAAAAGTCTGAGCTGTCAATGTCACCCGAACTACCGACATTAGAAAACAAGTCTGGTCAGACCATTCACATTTATCCCTATGCCTTCCGGTCCGCGGGAGAGCGGCTGCTCTATTGTCGATTAGACGTCGAAGAGGAAAATTCTCCCTCGCAAGATGAGCTTTCCAAGAATTTACTATCGCTTTATCAAAATGGACCTGATGCAATTGTTTTTGCCCAGTCCAACGGTGTGATTGAAGCGGCAAATGATGGGTTTTTGGACCTGATCAATGCGCCATCTTTGTCCAAAGTCAGAGGTCGCAGTTTGGCAAATTACCTCACCAGAGGAAAAATTGATCTTGCTGTCATGTTAGATAACGTTGTTCGCTCAGGGCAGATGCGAATCTACGCGACCGAACTGCAAAATGAACTTGGCTCAAAGCTCGGTGTTGAAGTCTCAGTCGCCCGGCTTGGAACAATAGGGAAGCGGCTTATTGCGTTTGTGATCCGTGATGCGCACCGAAGCGAGACAATGCGTCAAATTTCACCGTCAGGCCATGTTCAGCCAGAGACAAGTGTTGCCGAGCTTGTTGGGTCAGCTTCTCTCAAGGAAATTGTTGGCGAAACCAATGATATGATTGAGAAAATGTGCATCGAAACGGCCATTGAGATGACCAATAATAATCGGGCCGCCGCCGCAGAAATGCTCGGACTTTCGCGTCAAAGCCTCTATGTCAAGCTCCGCAAATTTGGCCTGATCTCCAAAGAGCAAGATTTTTAAGGTCAATATGAGACGTGGTTCACTGACTTAGATCAGTGGTTTTGCTTGATTAATTTATTATGTCATGCAATCTAGACACATGAGTGTCATTCAAAATTTACATCCCAAGCAACGGTTTGAGATTAGTG
>WTIQ01000071.1 GCA_011525185.1 Paracoccaceae bacterium
GCCCCTCAATGGTGTAACGCACCAAAGGCACCATAGCGAAAATCATAATCGCAAAGATGACCGCAATATCGGTGATGCCAAAGAGCATAATGGCTGGGATAAGGTAGACAAAGCTTGGAAACGTTTGTGCCGAGTCTGACACGAGTAAGAGAAACACGTCGCGCAACATCTTTCCTGCAAACCGCCACATTAAGTAAAAACTCACTGCAAACAGGACCCAATATGTAAGGCGATAGAGCTGTGGATCAGGTGTCTCGCCAAAGATGCCCCATGTCCATGAGATGTAGCGAAAAATGCCTGCAGCTATAAAGGACATTGCCGCAATAAAGGAGCGCCGGAATAGGAGACTGAGCAGCGCAACAAGGACACTTCCGTCAATGCGGCCAGATAGGGATAGCTTTTGCGCAGGTGGCGCAGCGCCCCATACAGCAAGAGGAATTCCAAACACCATAGCCACAGCTGTCGAAGACAGAGCGTAGTAAATGGTAATCACGGATCGATCCCACCAGCCACTTAGGGCAACCCACATAAAAAAGGCGAATGCATACAGCGCTTGGCGTGGTCCAGCCACGCGCCAGGCCACATACACCACACCCGCAATAAAGGCAGGCGTCGGGATAGAAAGCAAAAAGTTTCTAAAGGGGATCAGGACGAAGTTATTCATGAAATATCGAATGCCATAGGTGGCTGATTTCAGATATTCATTTGTCAAAACAACGTTTTTGATGAACCCATCGAGCTCTTTGCCCTGGCTGAAATGTTGTTTGCGGCCAATGGTTGAAGCAATTTCATAGAACTGAGCAGCAACGACGCAAAAGATAAACGCGAAAATGGACATAAGCAAAAATTTATGGCGCATGTACCACGGCGTGCCCTTTTCAAAATGCTCTGGCTGCTTTGCAACCCAAGCCTTGGACAGCCGATCCAACATAATAGCCAGAAGAACAATTGTGATACCAATCTCAAAACTACGCCCAATTTTAAAGCTCCCCATCATAGCGAGCATCTTCGCGCCCAACCCTGGCATTCCGATAAAGGCCGTCAAAACAACCATCGCCAAGCAGAGCATAATCACTTGGTTCACCCCAACAAGGATCTCGGTCCGCGCCGATGGAATGTAAACATGGCGCAACATTTGCCAGCGCGTGCACCCTGACATATGCCCAGCTTCCACAATTTCGGGGCTCACTTTCTTTAACCCCAATGTGGTCATCAAGATCATGGGCGGGATCGCATATACCGTTGTCGCAACAGCGCCAGCCGTTGGACCAACTTTAAAAAAGATCACCGCAGGCAGCAGGTAAGTAAAAAACGGCAGGGTCTGCAAGACCGACAAAATAGGCTGAACAACGCTTTCTACCCTTCTATTTTTCCATGATAAAATTCCCATCATTAAGCCGATAAAAAATGCCAGAGGAGCGGCGACAACAAGGACTGACATGGTCTGCATCGCAAGCTTCCACTGGCCGATAAGAGCCGTCCAAATGAACGTCCCAGCCCCCAGAACTGCAAGGCGCCAGCCCCCAAGGTAATACCCAACTATGCCCGCGACAGCCGCAACAGCGGTCCATGGGATGGGTCCAACATTCGGCCAACGCCGTTTTCCAAACAATAAGTTAGCCGTGACGTCTAGCAACCACTGCAAGCCTTCGGTCAAAAAACGCGTAACATAAATGAGGCCCAAATCATCCTTTATAAAATTAAAGGTCGCATCGAGAATAGGTTCAAGCGGGGGCAGAAGAAATTCGGGCACGCGATGCAGCCATTCTGGCAGCAAACTACTCCATTGCAGCGCAGTAAACACCACCAAGAGCACAAGTAACAGCCGCATTGCGGTAAATTCTTGCCGAGACGGCATTTCAGATGCCGTAATATTATGCTCAAGCGCCGCCATTATCGATCACCGAGCAAAATATCTAATGCAGCCTGACGCGAGAGCGCACCACAGCTCTGCCCATTGCTTTGAACGGGTATCAAATCGCGTTTATCATCGATGAGTTGGCGGGCAAGATCATGAATTGTTCTGCTCGCCTCAATCGCTTCCCCCTCGCCTGAGGCACCAGCATCTGCCAACACACCAGCATGAACGACACGAGACTTCTCGATTTCCTCAGTAAATTTGCGTACATATTCGGTGGCTGGTTCGAGTACGATCTTGTCAGGCGTGTCGCATTGCTCGACCGCGCCATCCTTCATAATTGCAATCCGGTCGGCCAAACGTAACGCTTCATCAAAATCATGCGTGATGAAAACAATCGTTTTCCCAAGCATTTCCTGTAAACGCAGAAATTCGTCCTGCATTTCGCGTCTAATCAACGGGTCGAGCGCCGAAAATGGTTCGTCTAAAAACCAAATATCGGGTTCAATCGCCAAGGATCGCGCAATACCTACACGCTGTTGCTGTCCGCCCGATAGCTCGCGGGGAAAATACTCTTCGCGTCCCTCAAGCCCAACGAGCTTTGTAACTTCCAGTGCACGTGCGCGCCGCTCATGACGATCTTGTCCCCGCATTTCTAGGGGAAAGGCAATATTCTCCAAAACCGTCCGGTGGGGCAAGAGGCCAAAAGATTGAAATACCATCCCCATTTTTTCACGACGCAGCGTAATAAGCTCTTTTTCAGAGAGCTCCATAATATTCTGTCCCTCGACGATGATTTCACCACCTGTAATGTCGTGCAGGCGAGAAAAACATCTGACGAGTGTTGATTTTCCAGACCCCGAGAGGCCCATAATGACTAAAATTTCGCCATCGAATACATCGATTGAAACGTCTTTCACTCCCGCTATGTAGCCGTCTGCTCTAATTTCGTCGAAACTCTTCCCGCGCGCCTGCGTTGCAAGATATTTGTGCGGATCGGACCCGAATAACTTCCAAACATTTTGTGCTGAAATTGCTAAACTTTTTGACATTCGCTGAGTAAACTCTCTCTATTCCCTTCCGCGTGAAGCGGAAGGGCTTATTTATTTGGTAAAGATGAAAAGGTTTGGCTTAGTTAACCCAGGCTTTCCAAACGCTTTCGTTCGCAGCGAGCCATTCTTCGGCTGCTTCTTCTGGCTCCAACTCATCAATATCAACGAGCTTCGCCATTTCAGCTATTTGCGGGTTAGTGAATGAGATCTTTTTTAAAACCTCATATGCAGAAGGCCACTTATCCTTCATACCATCCCACGCCGCTTTTTTGAGGTATCCATTTGCAGGGTTACCGCAATCATAAAGCGCGTCCGGATTTGGTCCAACTGAGGGATCTTTGTCACAGCCATCGACCCAAACTGGGAATTCGACGAATTCACCTGGCCAAACTGCCTCTGCGAAGTTTGGCGTCCAGTTGAAGACCACCACAGGACGTTTGTCCGCTTCTGCGGCTCCGATTTCAGCCCAAAGCGCTGCAGCCGATCCCGCATTTACAACTTGGAAATTCATCCCCAAGGCTTCAACACGCTCTTGACCATGCTTCAACCAGTCCACTGGACCATCAAGATAGCGCCCCTTGCTGCCTGTCTCAGCTGTTGCAAAAAGAGCCGCACAATCGTTCAGCGCTTCCCAGCTCGGAAGGCCTGGGCATGCGTCCTTGGTCCACATTGGGTACCACCAGTCTTCACGTGTCACCGCGTCGTGATCGCCAACGTCGTGCAGACCGCCCTTTTCAAGAGCCGCACGGAAAGAGGCACCAAATGCACCCTCCCAAACTTCGAGCTCTAGCGTGACATCTCCCAAACGCACTGATTCATAGACGGCTTGGCTGTCGGTTGTGACAAACTCGACATTATTTCCCATACCTTCGAAAATTTGGCCAACAACATGGCTCATCACAATCTGCGAAGACCAGTTATGAATTGGTATGACAATCGGATCTGAACTATCTGCTGCAAAAGCAGACGTTGCATAGGCCGCCGAAAGAGCCGCTACGCAAGTAAGAGACTTAAACTTCATCGTTTTTCCCTGTTAATTGTTACATCTCGCCTGTGCTTTCGCCAAGCTTGGGTGTATTCTACTGAGAATTTGACGCACATCACGAAGAAATTTGTTAGTCATTGCCCCTAGAAATTAGAGGCATTCCCGCTAAAGTCTGACTGAGATTAAGTCACTACTGTATAGATCGGTCACACGCATGGACAATAGAAATTCTGCTTTGCCGCCACTTGACTATCTTCTTGCAATGGATGCCGCCGCAGATTGCGGTAGCTTTAAGGGCGCTTCAAAAATTTTGAACATAAGTGAGTCTGCTGTAAGCCGAAAAGTAAAACTTCTAGAACTCCACTATGATCAAACCTTTTTCAAACGCGGCGAACGATCTATTGCCCTCACGCATCAGGGGCAAAAGTTTCACGAGAATATTGCTCCTATTTTGAATGATTTGCGTGCTTTATCGCGCAACATGTTGTCGAACACGAGCCAAAACATCGTGACCCTCTCGGCCACTCATTCGGTTGCAGGTCTTTGGTTGATGCCTCGTCTTGGCGACTTTAATGCAAAATTCAACGACGTGACCATTAAGCTCGTCTCATCGGATAATGATGAAGAGTGTTTGGGTGCAGACATGGACCTGACGATCTTGAGAGGAAATGGCACGTGGACAGGGTATGATGCAAAATTACTGTTTGGAGAAACAGTCTTTCCTGTGTGCTCGCCTGGGTATTTGGACAACAACCCAGAGATTCGTGATATTGAGCGCCTCACAGATTACTCACTTATCGGCGTAGATAGCCAGCATACAGAATGGATGACATGGACAACATGGTTGAGTGCGAAGACGCAAAAAGATCATTGGGTTGATCAGGCCGTACTTCTTAATACGTATCCGCTCTCTATTGATGCAGCACAAAGCGGCTTGGGCGTTGCCTTGGGCTGGGGGCATTTAGTTGATCATCTCATTGATGCGGGCAAACTCGTCAGGCCCCTTGGTGACGCAGCGGTAAGAACCGAATTCGGGTATTACCTGTTAAAGCCTGCACAGCGATCAAGCTTTGAGGAGCGGGATAAAGTTGAGGCCTGGTTGATCAGCGTGTCCGAGGGACGCAAGAGATATGGTAACGTTGTCGACTAGCTTAAGCGTTTGTTAACTACTAATGCTCTCTGAGCAGACTGCCCATGTCTGTTCTGTGACTGCACATTCCCGCAAGCGTCATCATATGCCAAGCCAATACCAGATTTGAGGAGAGAACAGGACATTGCAGCGATTGCTCCAGCTCCTCTACGATAGAAAAACTCTGCAAATTGGTGCAGGACAAAAATAACGCATCTACGTTTTGCTCTGAGACCAATTTTTGAGAGGCGGAGACCACAGAGGATGGTGTAATCCGTGCCACATTTTCTTCTAATTGCTCCTGAAATGAGCCAAATACAGTGATATCCAACCCCTGCTCTACCAAGACCTGCCGCAGGGTTTGAGATACCTCTCCGATATAAGGCGATAAAAACGCAAGCCGCTTGACGCCCATAGCTTTGCATGCCGCAACGAGGGCAGAAACTGGCTCGGTCACATGTGTGGTGTGACAGCCTAAACGCACCAGATCAGCAATACGTTTGGCGCCAATGACCGAGGTTCCAGACGTACAACCATACCCGACGACATCATAGCGCGCGGATTTTGGAAATAAGCCAGCTGCGCCTGTTAAGTCGTTTTCCATCTCCGCAAGCGTTTCCACGGTGACCTCATCACCACTTTTGACCCGGGACGTATGCAAAGACCATTCTGGTTTTGAGAAGACTTGCGCAAATTCATATTCTAGGGTTTCGTCTGATTGCAGGACAATCAGTCCAAAATGCGCGTCAGCTCCGACCTGCGCCCCCAATTCAAAAGACAGTTTCTGCTCCATGCCAGCTACACAGCCTGTTCACTGATGATGCATAACACACGGGATGTCTTATCAATGCCGTCTATTCCTTTTAAATAGGCGGCTAAAGTCGCGCCGCCAGATGGGGTTGTCTCCAATCCGTTTTCGGCAAGAAGCGGCATGACGGCTTCGACATCCTCATCTGAAATCACCACAAATGTATCCGCATCTCTCTTGAGCCCGTTATAGGCAATGAGGGAGGGCGTTTTACAATCAAGTCGGCCCATAGAGGACTCTGGTCCGTCACTTGTGACCAAAACCCCCTGTTTGATACTGTCAAAAAGGGCTGCAGCGCGGTCTGGTTCGACAACAATAATTTCTGGTGCATCCCCCCATGCTGCGCGAAAATAGGCCGCTGCCGCACTGGCCAAGCCGCCTACTCCAGCTTGTAAAAGGATATGAGTTGGTGGCGCGGGAATTTGTTCAAACACTTCGGCCGCCATGACCGTATAACCCTCCATAAGCCTTTGTGGAATATCGAGATACGTGTCCCAGGATGTATCTGACAACAATGTCCATCCATTGTCTGCGGCCGCTTGTTCGGCAGCCTCTAAGCTCGCCGCATAGTCCTCCCCTGCCCATACAACGCGGGCATTGTGCTCCTCCAATCGCGCCGCAAACTCTTTGGGAACCAAATGAGATAAATAAATGACCGCCTGAGCACCAAAGACATTCGCCCCAGCCGCAACCGAGATCCCATGATTGCCAGCACTCGCCGTCACATAAGTTATACCCTCTTGCGCATTATGTTGAGCGGCCTCTGCAATTACATAAGCG
Organism: Paracoccaceae bacterium; assembly: GCA_011525185.1. GTDB lineage: Bacteria > Pseudomonadota > Alphaproteobacteria > Rhodobacterales > Rhodobacteraceae > LFER01. The sequence goes on from WTIQ01000071.1 coordinate 6,613, forward strand.
GCTCCAAGGGCTTTGAAGCTTCCAACCCCCATGCG
>WTIQ01000309.1 GCA_011525185.1 Paracoccaceae bacterium
ATTAAAAAATTAGCTTCAGAAAAATTAGTTAAAACCGAGCAAGGTGCTGGTACCATCGTTGTAAGTCTTTTATCAGAAGGAGGCTATGCACATACTTATACTTCATTAGAAGATTTGACGAATTATGCACAAAAGACATGGTTAGAAATTCAAAGTGTGGATGAAGGGTTTGATACCGACAATACTTACCCGAAATTAGCTTTTATGTCTGATGTTTCGTTAACGAAAATTTCAAGCCTTCGTAAAACAGTAGATCACAAAATTATTGCGCTTGTTGAAAGTTATATTGAATCGTCCAAGACCGATTACGCACTTGAGACAATCAAAAATGGTGGTCCTATTTATGCTGGGATAGAGAAAAAATTTGGAGTTGCAATTAATAGCGTTCAGCAAGAAACGTTCGCCCTGGGAGCAAGCGTCTCGGCTGCAGAGATGCTGAAGGTAAACGTTGGTGAACCGGTATTGGGTATTTTGCGAAGCTATTATTTTGGTGGAAAGATCGGATTGGCTTCATTCAATCAGCATTACGGTCAAGACAGATATAGTTATGTCACTGAGATAAACCTAAATGCTGGAAAGTAATTTATCCATCTGCCCATTTTTTTTCAAAGTCCCATACGTCTTCAAATCCCATTATTCTGCTGAATTCACCGAAGTCTTCTAATGCTACGCCTGTCACGTTACCAGTTGTATCAAGTTTGGTGTAAGCGGTTTTCAGAGCTTCACCCATTGCTAAAAAACCTAAAGCTGGGTGTATAGCCACAGAATATCCCATATCTTGCAGTGCAGAAGACGAGAATATGGGTGTTTTACCCCCAGATACCATATTTGCTAAAGTTGGTTTTTTAATGGCAGCGTTGACCATCTTCATTTCGCCTTCCGTTTCAGGCGCTTCGACAAATATTATATCTGCACCAGCTTCTTCGAACGCAACCGCTCGGCTGATAGCCTCTTCAATGCCTAGACCTGTTCTGCTGTCAGTCCGAGCGATGATTAAAAAATCATCTTTCGTCCTAGTATCTACAGCAACTTTAATCTTTGTGACCATGTCTGAAGTGGGGATTACCCGTCTTCCAGGTGTATGTCCGCATTTCTTTGGATATTCTTGATCCTCTATTTGAATTGCTGACACACCTAGATTTTCATATGCTTTGACTGTGTGTCGCACATTTAAAAGTCCACCATATCCTGTATCGGCATCGGCTATCACCGGCTTGTCTGTGGCTGCAACAATTTTGCGAATTTGGGTTTCCATATCAGTGAAGGTCATTAGCCCTGCGTCTGGTAGTCCCATATATGATGCGGAAATTCCATATCCAGTCACATACAGTGCTGGAAAGTTCATCCTTGTCGCGATCAATGTTGAAATCATATCAAACACGCCAGGCGCAGTTATAAAATCGCCAGATTCTAGTTGTTTTACTAAGGTTTTTGTCATTTTCACGATCACCAATAAATTCTTTTATCTCAATCAATAAATTATTGTCTAAAGCGCAGTCAACAATTTGTCCGGACAAATTGTTGACGAATCATAAGGTCGTATGCGTTCATCAAAATAAGTGAACAAGCGTGGAGATCGTTTTGACAAAAGATGCGCGTGGTTGGCGATGTAAATTTGCAGTCGTAGCTCCGTCTACGAATACAATAGTTCAGCCAGATATGGACGATCTACGCGTGCCTGGGGTTACCAATCACTTTGGACGAATTCACGTTCCTAATATGCGCGTTTCTAACGATAAAGAATTTGTTGATTTGGTAGAAGCCATAGGCGCAACTCTTTACGATGCTGTAGATCGCTGTACAACATCAGAACCTGATTATTTGATAATGGGTATGTCTGCGCTGATGTTTTGGGATGGAAGAAAAGCTTCTGAAGAACGAATGAAGCAGTTATCCGATCATTGTGGATTGAACGTATCAGCCGGTTCTTTCGCCTGTGAGGCTGCCCTGAACCTGCATGGGGCAAAGAAAATCGCTGTTATCTCCCCTTATTTTCCAATTTCAGACAAAAATGTGACACTTTTTTTTCAAGACTGTGGATTTGAAGTGCGTCGGTTCAGGGGTTTAAAATGTCCAAGCCCGGTTGCAATCGCGCAGGTGCAAAAAGAGACGCTACGAGCGCATGTAGCTGAAATGGATGGAGATGACATTGACGCATTTGTTCAAGTCGGAACAAATTTAAGTATGTGTGAATTATGCTTAGAATTGGAGGCTGAATACGGCAAACCTTTCGTGGCGATTAATTCCGCAACTTATTGGCATGCACTAAGAGCAATGAACATCAGAGATCAATTTGATGGACATGGTGTATTGTTTTCAAAACACTAAAATATAGGGAGAAAAATATGAACATTAACAAATATATAGGCGCGAAAGCTAAAGTGGCAAGTGGTTTTGCCTTTGCATTTTCAGTAGCGGCAACAATGGTGGCTGCAGACATCGCCGCTCTTGGATCAACTGCTCGGGGAGGGACGAGCCAAGTGGGTCGCACATTGGCCGCCGCAATTTCCGATGCGGGCGAGTTACAGATGCGGCCGCAGGAGTTGGCAAATACGGCTGATTATATTCCTTTGGTAAATGCAGGTGAGATAGAATTCGGGATCTCTAACATCGTTCAATTAACTCATGCGGTTAAGGGAATTGAGATGTCAGAGGGTCGCCCGAACGAAAACTTGCGCATGGTTGCAACACTCATGCCGTTTCGAAACGCCTATATCGTAAGAAAAGATAGCGATATCAAGTCAGTGAGCGATCTTGCTGGAAAACGCGTTCCCGTCTTCGCAGACAGAGCATTGGGTCAGTACGTAACTAAAGGTTATTTCGCAAATGCGGATATCGAATTGAGTTCAGCTGATGGTGTTGCTGTGCCAAACTTTCCACGGATGTGGTCTAGCTTTGCTGAGGGTACCGCTGACGTAGCAATCGTAGTGGTCGGTGCGGGCAATAGCCGAGAGTTTGATGCTACCTTTGGTATCCGCTATTTATCCTTTGACGATAGTCCAGCTGCCGTAGAGAGAATGCGGGAGTATTTACCACAAACATATCTTCAGGAAATGCCAGCGGGTTCAGTGCCTGGAATAGATGTTCCAACAAACGTAAACGTTTTTGATTACACTCTATGGGCTCACAAAGATGTATCAGATGAAATGGTTTACAAAGCAGTAAAATCGCTCTGGACGAACGAGAAAATGGCGCTCGATTCAGGTCCTGTATGGATGGGCTTCTCGAAAGAAATCATGAGTAAGGATGTAGGAGTGGACTATCACCCAGGAGCGATCAAGTTTTATAAAGAAATGGGAACCTGGTCTCGCTAAAGACTTCATGTATGAGGGTGAAAGACATGAGCAAAATTAACGGCTCTGTAATTAGTTTATTTGCCTTCATGATTACTTTCACGGCGGTGTTCTGGTCCTCTGGAGCACCGCTATGGTTTGATTGGAGAGTATATCCTGAGCAAATATTATTAGTTGCTTTGGCTTTTGCCCTTGCCGTTGCTTTCCTAACGCGTCCGGGTTCTCTTCACTCGTTATCAATCATCCTAGCAATTTTATCACTCCTTTTCGGTAGTTGGCTGGCCATTCGGTTTCCAGTTTTATCTGAAAACGTGTTCTATCATCCGACCGAAGCATTAGTAGTATCACTCTTGGGAATTGTACTTATTTTAGAGGCTGTACGCCGCACAATGGGTTGGAGTTTGATTGTTATCTTGGGTCTTGTTTGTTTGTATGCCCTTTTTTCCAGCAATTTTTCTGGTCCTTTGCAAAGTCGATCAATATCACCGGATCGCTTATTAAAGTTTCTAGTTTTGGATAGTGCATCGCTCGCAGGAGCTGCCTTGACGATCGCTGTTGCCGTAGTTGTTCCATTCTTAATTCTAGCTCAACTACTGTTGGCGACTGGGGGTGCTAAGTTCTTTTCTGACTTTTCGTTGGCAATAGCTGGGAGAAAAAGGGGTGGGGCTGGAAAGATTGCTATTCTAGGTTCGGCATTTTTTGGCTCGGTGTCAGGGAGCGCCGTCTCAAATGTGGCATCGACCGGTGCAATCACAATCCCGATGATGAAAGATGGCGGATACCAGAAGGAAACAGCTGGGGCTATAGAGGCAGCAGCATCTACTGGAGGGCAACTCATGCCGCCAATCATGGGTGCAGCGGCTTTTTTATTAGCTGAAAATCTACAGGCTAATTATATTGATGTAATGAAGGCAGCCCTAATACCTTCGATACTTTATTATATAAGCCTATTTATATTCGCTGACCTTGAAGCTGGCCGAAGGCAAATTGATAGAGTGCCCGAGCATATGATACCGAATTTATCTGCTGTGATAAAACGAGGTTGGTTTGTATTTATCCCGTTTGCATTAATTCTAATTGCACTTTTCAATTTCAACTTGCGTCCTGAAACAGCTGCTCTTGTTGCAGTTCTGTCATTCATCATTATTTCGTTATTTTTACGATATGATGGTTCTAAACTAGAGATAAGCTTATTTCTAAAATCTTTTATTTCAGCAGGAAAGGCGGCTGTTGAAATAATACTGATTTGTGCAATCGCTGGAATGATTATCGGTTTGGTTGCACGATCAGGCTTATCGTTCGGTCTAGGTTTTTTCTTAGTACAACTCGGGAAATCAAGCCTTTTACTTTTATTAATTGTAACTGCTGTTGTTTGTATTGTTATGGGTATGGGGCTGCCTACTGTGGGTGTGTATTTACTACTTGCTTCGTTAGCCGCTCCTCCCTTAGTAGAGTTAGGTCTCAACCCTATGGCTGCACATCTTTTCGTATTATACTTTGGTATGCTGTCGATGTTGACGCCCCCAGTCGCTATCGCTGCCTTTGTTGCAGCGAACCTAGCGAAAGCTGACGCTATGAGAACTGCTTTGGAGGCTGTGCGTATTGGATGGCCTGCGTATTTGATCCCATTTATTTTTGTTGCAACACCAGAATTGCTACTTAATGGCTCGTTGCCAATGATCGTTATTGTGCTCGTCAAGTCACTGATAGGGGTTGCTATAATTACAAGCGGCATTGTTGGGTTTTGGAAAGTGGAGCTAAATTCGTTTGAAAGGCTTCTTTTAATGATCTCTGGAATAATCTTCTTATTGCCCCTGTCGTTAGCTGATGAAATCGCCTGGCTCTTCTTCGGCTCAGTACTCCTCACGTTTGGGGTTTATTGGCGGTCTGCAAAGAGGGTTTCTTGAAATAAAACTTAATAGATAGTCAATATTTGCGAAGAAGTATCGGTAGATCGTGATGTGAGAGATTTGTGAGATGGTGTTCAAAGTATCGGTTTTTTTGTGGGTGGTAATTATTTTCCTCGGTTTCATATCTCATTTTACCACAGACGAAAGTGTGTTTTTGAAACTCATTATGTCGATGTTAATTTTATTTTGCACTTCAGGATTATGCGCTGTGATGGGTGAGAAAAACAAACGAAAAAATAACTAAGCAGCTCACGGTGGATCAAAATGAGCAAACTTGAACTTGGTGAATTACAAATTACAGCTTTGACTGATATCGAAAGGTTCGATGTACCGCTAACTACGATTTTTCCAGAGGCTAAGTCTGACGCAATAAAAAATATAACCTGGATAGGTCCTGAGATATTGTCGTCAGGGTTACTGCATCTAAAAATCAGGTCTTGGTTGTTGAGGCTAAATGGTCAGGTCATTCTCATAGATACCTGCGTAGGTGCACATAAAGATCGCCCGAATTGGCAGGATTGGCATCAACGAGATGGTGTAAATTGGTTGAGTGCGCTTGCAGCAGAGGGACTAAAACCTGATGATGTCGACGTTGTAATGTGCACGCATTTACATGCGGATCACGTTGGGTGGAATACCAAGCTTCTCAATGGACGATGGGTGCCTACTTTCCAGAATGCTCGATATATTTGCTCTAAAGATGAATATGGATATTGGAGTGAAGCTGCTGCATTGGGCGACGATAAACATGGTTCATTTAGCGATAGTGTTCTACCAATTATGGAAGCTAATAAGATGGAATTAGTCGATAGCGATTGGGATTTGGGACCTGGCCTCCACTTGGAAATGACGCCGGGACACTCACCGGGCCATATGTGTTTGAAGGCGAAGCATGGACAAGGTGCTGTATTCGCGGGCGATATTATACATTCACCAATACAGTTAGCATTTCCAGAAATATCTAGTGCATTTTGTAACGATCCAGTTCAAGCACGTGAGAGTCGTCTTAAAATTTTGAATGAAATTGCTAATGACGATAGCTTCCTAATACCCGCACATTTTCCCAATCCTGGCTGGATGCAAATTGACCGTCACGACGAAGGTTTTATGCCACGATTTGTAGTTTGAATGCATTTATTTTCTTTTGATCGATAACGTCACAGAAGCACGTTCAGCGAAGGTATTAATCACGCAGCACCAGATGGCAGATGTAGCAATCCGTCATGCTGTAGCGTTCTGCGCGATTACACTGACAGCTTAAAAAAAAGGCCGTGACGCAAGGCCACGGCTTAGTCCAACAGGGAGTGTAACTATGAAAGTTACCACATGTTTACGGCACCACTTCCTGACTGGATCAAAATGAGATTTAGCGCGTGTGTTTTTTCCTCTTTTTCCCGCGCTGAATGCAGATGGTTTTTCGATGGCGGTGTAGTCTCAACTTCT
>WTIQ01000464.1 GCA_011525185.1 Paracoccaceae bacterium
CTTTTACGGTCGCGCTGCGTTCGGCGTGAATGCCTGTCTCCATTTTCATCGCTTCTATGGTGAGCAATAAATCGCCTTCGTTGACCTTTTGCCCCGCGCTTGCACTCACAGAGGCAACGACGCCTGGCATCGGGGCACCAATGTGGTTGGCGTTGCCATCTTCGGCCTTGGGGCGGCTGGCTGTTTGGCTTTTGACAAGGCGGTTGGGGACGCGGATCACCCGGGGCTGACCGTTGAGCTCGAAAAAGACTTTGACCTCGCCTTGATCGTCGGTTTCGCCAATCGCTTGAAGACGAATTTCAAGCGTTTTTCCTGGGTCAATTTCGGCGGTGATTTCTTCGCCAGCTTCCATTCCATAAAAGAATGTGCGTGTGGGAAGCGCACGAACTGGCCCATAGGTACGCCGACGTCCCATGTAGTCGAGGAAGACTTTGGGATACATGAGATAGGCGTTCAGGTCTTCGTCATCGACGCCTTTGCCCTCCATCATATCGCTCAGCTCTTTGCGGGTCGCTTCAAGGTCAACAGGGGCAAGGCCTGCACCTGGTCGGTTGGTGTTTGGTGCTTCCCCTTTCAGGACTTTGCTGATGATTTTGTCGGGGAATCCTCCAGGTGGTTGACCAAGGTTTCCTTTCATCATGTCCACGACACTGTCTGGAAAGGCTATCTCAGTCGCTGGGTTTTCGACGTCATCACGGTTAAGGCCTTGGCTCACCATCATAAGCGCCATGTCCCCAACGACCTTTGAGGAGGGGGTCACTTTTACAATATCCCCAAACATCTGGTTCACATCTGCATAGGTTTTGGCGATATCGGGCCATTTTTCTTCCAAGCCCAATGAACGCGCCTGCGCTTTTAGGTTGGTAAATTGTCCGCCTGGCATTTCATGTAGGTACACCTCTGAGGCAGGCGCAGAGAGTCCGCTTTCAAAGGCCACATATTGCGCTCTGACGTGTTCCCAATAATCGCTCAAGCTGCGGATTGCTGAAATGTCCAATCCCGTGTCCTGTTCACTGCCATGCAGTGCTTCCACGATCGAGCCAAGACAGGGTTGTGATGTGCCCCCGGAAAAGGCATCCATTGCCACATCCACCGCATCAACACCTGCTTCTGAAGCGGCTAGAATCGTCGGTCCTGCAAGTCCAGAGGTATCATGGGTGTGAAAGTGGATCGGAAGGCCGACGTCTTCTTTAAGGGCTTTGACCAAGACCCGCGCTGCTGCAGGCTTGAGAAGCCCCGCCATGTCTTTGAGTCCAAGGATATGAGCGCCGCCTGCTTTCAGCTCTTTGCCGATGTTCACATAGTAATTCAGATCATATTTTGCGCGGTTGGGATCGAGTATATCGCCCGTGTAACAAACGCTAGCTTCGCAGATTTTGCCAGACGCGATGACGGCGTCCATCGCAACGCGCATGTTTTCAACCCAGTTCAAGCTGTCAAAAACACGGAAAACATCGATGCCTTTGGCCGCTTCTGCAACAAAACTTTCCACAACATTATCGGGGTAGTTTGTGTACCCCACGCCGTTGCTGGCCCGCAACAGCATTTGGGTCATCAAATTGGGCATATGTTCGCGTATATCGCGCAAGCGTTGCCAAGGGCATTCTTGAAGGAAGCGGAAGGCCACATCAAAGGTCGCGCCCCCCCAGCACTCCACACTAAACAGGTCAGGCATGAGCGATGCATAGGCAGGTGCCGCTTTGACCATGTCAATCGAGCGCATGCGGGTTGCGAGTAGGGATTGATGACCATCGCGCATGGTGGTGTCTGTGATCAAAAGCCGTTTTTGCTCAAGCATCCAATCTGCGACCGCTTGCGCGCCTTTTTCGTCTAAAAGTTGGCGCGTGCCTGCTCTGAATTCGGGGGCGTGTTTGGGTGGCACAGGCTGCTTGATTGAGGGATCGGGTTTGGCCCGTCCATCTGTTTCAGGATGACCATTCACAGAGATGTCCGCGATATAGGTCAAAACTTTGGTGCCGCGATCTCGCCGCTTTCTAAAGTTAAAGAGATCGGTGGTCTCATCAAAGACTTAGGTCGTGCATTCATTGCTCAAAAATGTGGGGTGTTTAAGCAGGTTCTCAACAAAGGCGATATTTGTGCTCACCCCGCGAATACGAAATTCACGCAGCGCGCGGTCCATGCGCGCGATGGCTTTTTCAGGCGTTGGCGCCCAAGCGGTCACCTTTACCAAGAGACTGTCGTAATAGCGCGTAATCACTCCGCCTGCGTAGGCGGTGCCTCCGTCAAGGCGAATGCCCATACCCGTGGCACTGCGAAAAGCTGTGAGGCGGCCGTAATCGGGGATAAAATTATTCTGAGGATCTTCGGTTGTAATCCGCGTTTGCAGCGCATGACCATTGAGACGGATATCGTCTTGCGAGGCTTTGCCTGTGGCCTCTGCGAGGGTCTTGCCCTCTGCGATCAAAATTTGGGCTTGAACAATATCAATTCCAGTCACTTCTTCAGTGACAGTATGTTCCACCTGAACGCGCGGATTGACTTCGATAAAGTAAAAGTCCTCTGTGTCCATATCCATCAGGAATTCGACCGTGCCAGCGCATTCGTAGTTCACATGGGCACATATCTTGCGGCCCAAATCACAAAGGCGTTCGCGTTGCTCGGCACTGAGATAAGGAGCAGGGGCGCGTTCCACAACTTTTTGGTTGCGACGTTGCACCGAACAGTCCCGCTCCCAAAGATGGAAAATCTCACCGTGTTTATCGCCCAAGATTTGCACCTCGACGTGACGCGCACGCAGGATCATCTTTTCAAGATACCCCTCGCCATTGCCAAAGGCTGCTTCGGCTTCGCGTCGCCCTTCAAGCACTTTGTCCTGCAATTCATCCGGTCCATTGATCGGGCGCATCCCACGACCACCGCCGCCCCAGCTTGCTTTGAGCATCAAGGGATAGCCTATTTCAGCAGCCTCTTTTGCGATGGCGTCCATATCGTCGCCCAACACATCTGTGGCTGGGATCACAGGAACACCCGCGGCAATCGCAACTTGCCGCGCTGAGGCTTTGTCGCCAAGCGCACGCATTGTCTCTGCTTTGGGGCCGATAAAGGTGATACCATTTTTGTCACAGGCATCCACAAAGTCAGGATTTTCAGACAAGAGGCCATAGCCAGGGTGGATCGCATCTGCGCCGCATTCACGTGCCACGCGGATCACTTCTTCGATAGAGAGATAGGCCGCCACTGGTCCAAGGCCGTGTCCAATGCGATATGCTTCGTCCGCCTTAAATCGATGAAGACCGAGTTTGTCTTCTTCGGCAAAAACGGCGACTGTTTTCTTGCCCATTTCATTGGCAGCACGCATTATACGAATAGCGATCTCGCCGCGGTTCGCGATCAGGATTTTTTTAAATTCGGGCATTGGTCGTCCTAGGGTCATTTGAGGCACATGAAAGTGCAGTAAAATCGGTGTTACCACGGTGCATCTGGACCCAAACAGTGTCAATTCGTCGATACACCTTCCGGATGCGACAGAGTTATCGCATTTGCTCGCCAGTTCAATTCTTTTTTTTTAATCTGCGATAATTAAACTTTTAAGAGAGTAGTGTTTTTGAGGCTTCGGAAACAGAGCTCAGACCAAGCTGTCCCATGTTGGCGAGTAAGTCTTGGCGCAGCATTTCGCTCAGATGAGCAGGGCCCGCGCGTCCCAAAGCGGCAAGCGCATAATGCCAAGCCCGCCCCATCATGACAAAATCGGCACCAAGGGCAAAGGCGCGCAGAATATCCAGCCCCGTTTCAAACCCGCCGTCGATGATAAGCGGCAGGGATGTGGTTGCTCTGAAGTCGGACAAGACGTCAATCGTGGCAGGGGCAGCATCGAATTGACGGCCTGCATGATTTGAAATCCAAAGAGCGTCAATGCCGATCTCCTCGAGAGAGGTACAATCTGACGCGTTCAAAACCCCTTTTATGATAAACGCACCCTCCCAATGGTCTCTAAGCCATTTAACGTACTCAAGATCAGGCGCTACTCGCAGCAAATAGCCGATGTGTTCCGTCGTTGGCAGGCCCCGAATATTCTTTCCATAGCTTGCAACCAGCGGCATTTCCGGTCGTCCAAACGCCGCCATCCCCAAAGCCCAAGCAGGGCGTAGGGCTATTTGAGCCAAGAGGCGGGAGGTGAGCACAGGTGGCTGGGTGATTCCGCCTCGTGTTTGTCTTTCGCGTCGACTTGCGACTGGTATGTCAACGGTCAAAACGAGCGTCTTGAAACCCGCAGATTTAACGCGATTGATCATATCCAATCGCACTTCTGGGTCGCGGGGGGGATAAAGCTGAAACCACCCGTTTTCCCCGACGTAGGGGCCGATGGTTTCAGGCGTTTGGCACGCCACTGTCGAAAGGCAGTAGGGCAGGTTTTGACGGTAGGCATTTCTCGCAAGAATGCCTTCTGCATCAGGCCAAATGGCCCCAGACATGCCAACGGGCGCAACACCAAAAGGAAGATCATAGCTCTGACCGAGCAAATTGGTCTGCGTTGAGGCCTCAACCTCGCCCTTCAATATCGCGGGCATAAAATGCACGCTGTCTAATGATCTGCGGTTGTGCGCTTTTGTCCGTTCATCTCCTGTTGCGCTGTCAAGGTATTCCCAGACAAAATGCGGTATCCGCCGTTTCGCGGCTGGCTTAAGATACTTAAGCGCGGGATATCGATGTTCCAAAACCATACCCGTATGTTTTAAGAGCGGCGCAGATTTGTCTAGGCCGAAATCGCAAACTTCGCAGGCTCTCCTTCAACTAATGAGAGGTCTTAAAAATTTAAAAAGAACAGAGTGAGAACAAATCTTTGCATTTCCTTATCAAAAGGTTAAACTATATCACATGAGTGATTTAAACGAATTAACGGCGTTTGATGGGGCTTCTCTGTCTCAACGCGCGATGTCGGCCCGTCCGACGCCTTATTTGGATGCATTAAACCCAGAGCAGCGTGATGCCGTTTTGGCAATAGAAGGCCCTGTGCTGATGCTGGCTGGGGCTGGAACGGGTAAGACCAAAGCGCTAACCTGCCGTATTGCCCATCTTTTGCAAACGGGAAGTGCACGTCCAAACGAAATTCTGTCAGTCACTTTTACAAATAAGGCAGCGCGTGAAATGCGCTCTCGCGTTGCAGGCTTGCTTGGACAAGCCGTGGAAGGTATGCCGTGGCTTGGGACGTTTCATTCCATCTCCGTAAAGCTTTTGCGCCGTCACGCCGAATTGGTCGGACTTAAAAGCAATTTCTCCATCTTAGATAGTGACGATCAACTCAGGCTGCTTAAGCAGTTGGTGCAAGCTGCAAACATTGATGATAAACGCTGGCCAGCGCGTCAACTTGCGGCTCTTATTGATCAATGGAAAAACCGAGCTTGGACCCCTAAAAAAGTGCCCGCATCGGAGGCAAGCGCTTATAACAGTCTCGGCACTGAGCTTTATGCTCAATATCAAACGCGCCTTCGTGAGCTTAATGCCGTCGATTTTGGTGATCTAATCCTCCATATGGTGCAGATTTTTCAAGCCCACGACGATGTGTTGCGTCAGTATCAAAATTGGTTTCGCTATATTTTGGTGGATGAATATCAAGATACCAATGTTGCACAGTATTTATGGCTTCGTCTTCTGGCCGCGGGGCACAAAAATATTTGTTGTGTGGGGGATGACGATCAGTCCATTTACGGTTGGCGCGGCGCCGAGGTGGGTAATATCTTGCGCTTTGAAAAAGATTTTCCTGGGGCAAAGATCATAAAGCTTGAGCAAAACTATCGCTCAACCCCGCATATTTTGGCCGCTGCAAGTCGTGTGATTTCTGGCAATGAAAGCCGTCTAGGAAAAGAACTTTGGACAGAAATGTCAGAGGGCGAGAAAGTCCGCTTGATCGGTCATTGGGATGGTGAGGAAGAAGCGCGCTGGATTGGAGAAGAAATAGAAGCGATGCAGGGCGGCAGTCGCTCGCTTTCGGGATTTAATCTGGAGCAAATGGCCATTCTCGTGCGGGCCAGCCATCAAATGCGAGCCTTTGAAGATCGCTTTTTGACGATTGGCTTGCCCTATAGAGTGATTGGTGGGCCGCGGTTTTATGAGAGGATGGAGATCCGCGATGCGATGGCGTATTTCCGTATCGTGGTCAGCCCCAGCGACGATCTTGCCTTTGAGAGGATCGTGAATACGCCCAAACGTGGTTTGGGGGATAAGGCGCAGCAAAAAATCCAAGTGGCAGCCCGCGCCAATGGTGTTTCGCTTTTGGAGGGGGCGCGCATTTTGCTTGAGAGTAAAAACATCTCAGGACGCGGAGCTAATGAACTTAGAAAATTGGTGGATGACATTGCCAGATGGGGCAGGCTGACGGGAGACAGTGATCTTACCCACATTGAACTTGCCGAGATGATCTTGGATGAGTCGGGTTACACGACCATGTGGCAAAACGACAAAACACCCGAAGCACCCGGCCGTTTGGAAAACCTCAAGGAATTGGTCAAGGCGCTTGAGGAATTTGAAAATCTGCAAGGCTTTTTGGAGCACATCAGCCTTGTGATGGAGAATGACAGTGAAGACGCGGCCGAAAAAGGGTCGATTATGACGCTCCATGCTGCCA
>WTIQ01000195.1 GCA_011525185.1 Paracoccaceae bacterium
TTCCTGGCCCACCTGTCAGCCAGCTTTCTCGCACCATCGGTGCATCCACCCGCATAGGGCCGTGTTGTACATCCAAAATGCCGGGACCAATGGGAGATGGATCGCAATCCTGTTCAAAGGCCAACAATTCCTGCACCCGACCATTACCCACCCGTGCGCGATAGGTACCCCAGTGTGAGCTGGTCAGCGGTAGATCGTCTTGCCTGGTCATTCGACACTCAATCCGAGTTCTTCCTGACGCTTACGGCTCCAAGCGTGGGTCATTCGATCGATGATGATGGCGATGATCGCCATCCCGATCCCAGCGATGATGCCGACACCGAAATCACCATCACTCAAGCCGATATAGACGATCTGCTCCAACCCATTGGTACCAACAAGCGCCGCAATCACCAGCATTGCGATGCTGTACATGATGGTCTGGTTCAGACCCAGCATCATCACTGGTAAGGCTAGCGGGATCTTCACCTGCCAAAGCATCTGCCGATTTGTAGCGCCGATCATGGTGGCTGCTTCGATCACGGTCGCGGGCAGGCTGCGTAACCCGTGTTCGGCATAACGGATGGCAGGCACGATCGCATAGGCGATGATCGCCAGAAGGGCGGTGAATTCGCCAATCTTGAACACCATGACAAACGGGATCAGCAACACGAATAACGGCATGGTCTGTAGCGTGTCGTTGAAGGGGCGCACAATTGCTGAAACCGTATCGTTATGGGCAGCCCATATGCCGATGGCCGTCCCCACTAGAAATGAGAATAACACCGCGATTCCACAGAGATAGATCGACAATATCGCCTCGGGCCAGATGCCAGTGACCACGATGAAGCCAAGCCCCAATGCCGTCCCAAGACCAAGAGCGCGCCCACCGATTTTCCAGCCCGCGACGGCGCAGATCAGCAACAGCGCGGGCCATGGCATACCTGTGAGACCAAAATAGATCACGATGGCAGAGATCAGGATCGCGATACCCGTCTTGACCTTATCCCGATACGCGGCCCATCCGGCCAGAGCAGTCATGAAAAGCGCATAGCCGATCGTGTGCGCCAGCGTCAGTTCAAACCCCCAAGTGAACGGACTTACAGCACCCTGAAGGCCGATCTTGACAGGGAGCATGACAAAAAAGAAAGCCAGTTTCTTGATGGCTTCAATCTCGTCACGGAAATTTACCACAATGTAGCTCAATGCTTCATTCATAGCCTTAGCGGGGTTGACTTCCCATCCGCGGGGCCATTCGTTCAGTGCACCAATGACTTGGGCGAGAGTGAGAAATACGACAGCCCCAACTCCAGCGGCGATCCAGGCGCCGTACCGTTTGGCAAAGCTTTTGTCATTAGGCTCATAGTCCCCAGAGCGGTCCGCTAGGCCAGCGGTGATCCTGTCGATCACCATGGCCATCAGTGCGATCACCATACCCGCCAGCAGGCTTTCGCCAAACTGGGCCTTGCGGATCGTCGACAAAACAACCCAGCCGATATCGGCTGTGCCACCGATGATGGACGCAATAATCACCATGCTGAGCGAAGCCATTGTTGCCTGATTAACCCCTAGCAACAGCTGCCGAAGGGATGCTGGAACGCGCACTTGCCAGAACAACTGCCTGGGAGTGGCCCCTGACATCAGGCCGCTTTCGATCACCTCTGGCGACACACCGCGCAGGCCGACAATGGTATTTCGAACCATAGGCGGAAAAGAATAGAGCACGCTGGCGATCAAACCCACCACAGTGCCAAACCCAAACAGCATCAGGATGGGCAGAAGATAGGCAAAAGATGGTACTGTCTGCAACACGTCCAGCATTGGCACGATTGCGCGTTCAGCGCGATGCGAAAAGAACCCCCAAACTCCAAAGGCAAAACCCACAAGGATGGCCAGAGGCACTGAGATGGCCACCAGTGACAAGGTATTCATGCTTTCGCTCCAGTAGCCGATAACCAGCATGTACAGCATCGAGAACAGCGTGAACCCCGCCAGCTTCCATCCGGAGGCCGCCCACGCAACTGTGCAAAACAGGAACGTCGTCACCGACCAGGGCAATGCATGCAGCACAAAACGCACTGCCTTGATGGGCCACTCCAACGCCCAAGAGATGCCTAGGAAAAACCAGCCAAGATAGGCGACGATCCAATCCATCACGGCATTGAGCCAGTCGCTAATTGGTAGGATCAGATCCTTGGGGTACTTTGCCATCCAGGTCCATTCATCCTGAAGCGCCAAACACACGAGCGTAACACCGATCACACCCAACCAATGCAAATCGCCACGGTTGAATTTGACTAGCATTTACTATGCCTCCTTGGATAGCGAAAAAGAGCCAGCAGCTAGGGCTGCCGTCAATCCGCGCGCCGTTGCAACACCAAGAACAGATCCGTCTTCCCCTTCCACCAGAACACCACTGTGATGGGCGGCCAGTCTAGGCAGTAGTGTTGCCACCAAAGTGTTGCCAGCAACGCGCTCCAGCTCTACGGAGTCTGAGGCCGTTTCATCAAGGATGTCTTCAACACGCAAAATACGTTCCCACGGGACGTCCTGTGTAAACTCGCGGACATAGGTGTCAGCTGGGTTCAGGATCAGGTCAATCGGACGCCCAATCTGGACCACCGCGCCGTCGCGCATGATCGCCATGCGGTCAGCGATGCGCAGAGCCTCTTGGAAATCGTGGGTGATAAAAACAATGGATTTATGCAGCTTTTCCTGAATGCGAAGGAATTCATCCTGCATCAGTTTGCGGATCAGCGGGTCGAGCGCGGAAAAGGGTTCATCAAGAAACCAGACATCTGGCTCAACCACCAATGACCGGGCGATGCCCACGCGTTGTTGCTGGCCGCCGCTCAGCTCTTTGGGAAAGTTATTTTCACGTCCCTCCAAACCGACCAGTTCAATCACACGTTTGGCCTGCGCATAACGCTCGTTTTCGGTAATACCCTGCAGTTTCAATGGAAAAGCGATGTTGTCGATGACATTGAGATGCGGCATCAAGCCAAAGCTTTGGAACACCATGCCCATCTTGTGGCGACGAATGTCGATCAGCTCAGCGTCGGATTTCTTGAGCAGGTCCTCGCCATCCAGCAAGATTTCCCCAGCCGTTGGCTCGACAAGCCGAGAAAGACAGCGCACGATGGTGGATTTGCCCGACCCAGAAAGCCCCATGATGACGAAAATTTCACCAGCATGAACGTCAAAACTAACATCCGCATTTGCAACGATATGATCCGCATCGCGAATGACGTCTGCATGTTGGGCGGCGTCGGCAAAGCGTCCCTGTGTGCCTTCGAAAAACTGTTCAGGTTGCCGACCATAGATCTTCCAGACGTTCCGGCATGACAATTTTACGTCACTATGATCATTCGTCGACCTCTTCATGTTATGCTCCGGACCGAAAATCTGTATCGCATTTCGATTATGTGAAATCATCAAAGTTGATGCAAGCGTTGCCAGTTTGGCCTGATGTGGCAAACGAAATCTGTTTGCTGATCAGGGCGAAAAGCCAGTAAATCCGCCCCGATCCAATACAAAACATCAATGGGTCTACTTCATTGCCTCATCGATCCAACCCTGCCACTTGGCCTCATTGTCAGCCAGCCATGCAGCGACGACCTCGTCGAGATCACGACCCTGATTGTCCACCGCTAGAATTGAAGCATTCTGTTCGTCATTGGTCTGAGAATAGAGCGACAGCATCTTGTAAGCGGCGGGCCACTTCTCCTCGAAACCACCCCAGACGACCTTTTCAACTCTGGCCTGCTCAAACCCGCAGGCGGTCTCGCGATCTTGATTTTCTTCGACACAGACCCCGTCAGTTGGATTCCACTCGACCCAGTTGAGATCCAAGTCAGCGAAAATCCAATGGGGCTGCCAGATCATCATCAGGATCGGGTCACCCGCAGCATAGGCAGATTGCAGTTCGGCCATCATCGCGCCTTCGCTACCACCAGCAACTGGATTGAACGGCAATTCGATCCCAGACACAATATCGCGTGAGCGTGTACCCCAGTCAGCGGGGTAAGTGATCAGCCGGCCATTCGGAAAGCTTTCAGCCGAGGCAAAGGCTTGAGCGCAATCATAGAGCGCCTGATAGCTTGGCAGGCCTGGGCATTTTTCCTCCATGTACGGCGGATAGACCCACCCTTCGCGCGGCTCCAGCCCGAGATCGCCTAGCACGACAATATCCCCTGCCTCAACGGCCTTAGGGTAGAGATCACCAATATTGTTGGTCCAAACCTCTGCCTGAAAGTGCAGATTGCCTTGCGCCAGTCCAGCATGTTGAGGCAGCGCGCCCGCACTCACATATTCAATGTTGTACCCCATCTTCTTGAGCAGTTCACCAGCAATTTTCGTGGATACATGCTGCCCAGTCCAGTCATTCATAATGACCTTAATCACGTCGTCGTTCTCTGGCACATCAGCCGCGAAGGCTGCGCCTCCAGACACAAGCAGGGCAAGGGCAGCACCTTGCGCGGCGTTCAAAATCTTTTCCATGGTTTCTCCCGTTTTTTCAGATGTGATGCAAGATTTTGGTTTCAGCACTCACTTATTTTTAGTCTATTTGTGTATAAAACTTACTCTTGGTTAGTTTTTTGTGTCAAGAATTGATTTAAGTTTTGTTTTCGCAGAAAATCTGGTAGTAGAACCAGCTACTTTTTTATGAGGAAATGCTTTCATGCGATCCAAATCGATTAGATCGATTAGACGTGCCGAACTGTCCCGCGCCGCATTTGAAGCCGTTGTTCAATTCGGCCTGCGCCGCACCACGCTGGACAAAGTTGGTGCTATTGCTGGGGTCTCCAAAGGTGTGGTGTTGCACCACTTCAAAGAAAAAAGCGCACTGCTGGAAGCGGTGTTTCGTAGATCGAATACGCTGCTGAGCGAGTCAGTCGTTGAACTGTATCGCTATGCCGAGACCCCTTATGAACGGCTCTGGGCCATCATCGTCGCTAACTTCTTTGAGACGATCTTTAACCGTCGGGTGTGTCAGGCATGGGTATCACTGATTTCAGAAGTGCCCCATAACGAGGGGTGCCAGCGCGTACAAATTGCAAACAATGAACGCATCAGAAGCAACCTTATGCACGAGTTAAAACACTTCCTGCCAGAAGGTGAAGCAGAGAAAGTGGCGCGCCATTTGGGAGTTCATATTGATGGCATCTGGGTGCGCGCTGGACTGTTGCCAGCCCCCGTTGAAACCGATGTGGCCGTATCGGAAATGGAGTTTGTAATTTCAAAAATGCTACCATTTGACGAGATCAGCGCCGCCAAACACAAAAACGCCCGTCAAAAAATCGAAAAGATCGCCAACATTGCGTTGGGCTCAAAGGCGTTTAAGGATAAAGTCATGCAATAACAGAGTGCTGTTCCGTCACATCAGCGCGTATTTGCTCGTGCGTGTTTGAGTGCCAAGATTGGTTCCAACATGCTCGCTGAAGCAATTAACAGGACCCCAGTGAGTTCACGGATGCCGAAGGGTTCTTGGGCAAGCAAAGCCACCGAAATTGCCCCAACGACGATTTCGGTCATGAACAACAAGCCAACCACACCAGGATTAAGATATTTAGGGCCCCAAAGCGAAGCATAGGTACCGGGCAAGACCAGAAGAGCCA
The DNA here is from genome assembly GCA_011525185.1 of Paracoccaceae bacterium. GTDB lineage: Bacteria > Pseudomonadota > Alphaproteobacteria > Rhodobacterales > Rhodobacteraceae > LFER01. Next base: position 5,598 of record WTIQ01000195.1, read on the forward strand.
TGAAAACCAACAATAACGGGATTGCTGGTAGAGTCTGTTCAATGCTCGGTATATGACTGGGAGCCAATAAAAAGGCGGTACCTGCTGACAAAATCAACGACCACTGAAAAAATCCAGCAGTCAGTTCAATGGCCGAATGGCTTGTAGACATACGGATGCGCACCATTGCGACCGCCCAAAGGAAACCAGAGCAAACGCCGAGCCAATCTCCTGCATTCTGCGGGATCGGAAAACGCGTACCCAGCCCAAAAATGGTCAACATTCCGAGAATGGCTAACCCCATTGCGAATATGCGGCTAGGGGTAATGACATCGCCCAGAAAGATACGGGCCAGTATCGCCCCCCAAACTGGTGTGAGGTAGAATAAAAGCATCGCTCGAACAACATCGGTGTAAACAATCGAAGTCGAGTACAGTAGCAGTGCCCCGCCCGATACCATCGCGGTCAGTTGCAGCTGAAAGCCACCCCGTCTAACATGCCGCCATCGCCAGAGGATCACGGGGACAAGGGCCACCGTTGGAATGAGAAAGTAAACAACTGTGATCCAAAGACCGTGTAGGCCAGCGTCTTCAAGTGCCCTGAGCGGAATCCAGAAAAGCCCCCAAACGGCCCCAGCATAGAGGCAGGCTAGTTTGGCTTTTAATTCAACGTTGGTAGTCATAGATCGCTCTTTGCAAAAGTCAGGCGAAAAGGCCAGTATGACTGTACCCTGCGCCATCCAGCTCCTCTTGTGATGAGAATCGCAATCCAAAATTCTAAGTCCACCAATGCCACCTCGCCAAATCGCCAAGCTATTTGAAAACTTGAACACGGCAAGGCGGTACTCATTCTCACGCAATGCTTCCTGTGGGCGCCGACTAAATTTTACTAACCACTGGTCAGTTTATTGTCAAATGGTAAGTTGGAATATATAGTGGGTTGTGAATGGAGTGCCCATTGCAATGATTTCTGGTCTAAACATGCGTAGATCGGGCATT
>WTIQ01000301.1 GCA_011525185.1 Paracoccaceae bacterium
ACCAGACAGGCATGAATGGCTTGAGAAGAATGAAAACTTTCAGATCCTCCGCGCAAAATCACAGCATTGCCCGACTTAAGCGCCAAGGCACCTGCGTCTGCGGTCACATTTGGCCGGCTTTCATAAATGACACCAATCACCCCAAGCGGCGTTGCCACTTTTTGAATACTGAGGCCCGTTGGCCGCTCCCATTGCGCAAGAACTTGACCGACAGGATCGTCTTGTCCAGCAACCGAACGCAGCCCCTCACAGATTCCCGAAATTCGCTCTTCGGTCAAAAGCAACCTGTCCAACATTGCCTCGGAGAGGCCTTTATCCTCGCCAAATCGCATATCTTTGGCATTGGCCTCAATAATCTGCGCCATATTCTTTTCAACAGCTGCAGCGGCGTTTAAAAGAGCCGTTCTCTTATCCTCTGATGCGGCATAGGCAAGAGTAAGTGCTGCCTCCTTTGCCTTGCGTCCCAGCTCGTCCATAATCAAATCAATATTATCCATCGTCATGCCCCTAACTGACAAAATCATTTCTATGGATCAATGCAGATCGCCCCGCATACCCCAATGTCTTGGCAATATCGCTGCTGCGCAGTCCTTTGATCAACCCTGCTTCCTCGGAAGAATAAGCGCACAACCCGTGACCAAGTTCACGCCCATCTTCTGCGCGGACCACGACGGCATCTCCCCGCGAAAACTGCCCCCTTATGTCACTCACACCAGCTGGTAAGAGGCTTTTTCCCTCCGCCAGCGCCTTTTGCGCTCCCCCATCGATGATGATCTCACCAAGCGGTTTAATCGCTGCAATCCACTTTTTGCGGGCATCATATGGGTTGAGTTGCGGCGTGAACCAGGTCACTGGCCCGCCGTCCTCGATGGCCTGAAGGGGGTTGTTTAACGAACCTTCGGCAATCACCATCGCGCATCCCGATGAAATTGCGGTCCGCGCTGCCATGAGTTTGGTGCGCATGCCGCCTTTGGATAGTCCCGTTCCCGCGTCCCCTGCCATGGCCTCAATCTCAGGGGTGATCTCGCTTATGGTCTCAAAGCGTTTTGCACTGGGATCGGTTTGAGGATTGGCCGAATAAAACCCATCCACATCAGACAATAAAACGAGCACATCCGCCCCAACCGTCACAGCCACTTGAGCCGCAAGGCGGTCATTGTCTCCAAAGCGTATTTCGTCAGTCGCAACCGTATCGTTTTCGTTTACAATGGGCACAACCGACAGGGAGAGCAAGGTCTCAAGCGTCGCGCGCGAGTTCAAATATCGCCGTCTATTTGAGCTATCCTCGAGCGTCACTAGGATTTGAGCCGTTTTATGACCATATTCCCCCAAAGCTTCTTCATAGGCGCGTGCCAATTGAATTTGTCCCACAGCAGCAGCGGCTTGGGATTGTTCAAGCGAGAGCTCTTTTTGCCCAAGTCCCAAGATATGACGGCCCAAGGCAATCGATCCAGAAGAGACAAGTACAACGTCGCAGCCCTGTTTCTTTAATGTCGCCACATCCTCTGCCAGCGACTTGAGCCATACCTCCCGCAACGTCCCACTCTCGCGCGAAACCAAAAGCGCCGACCCAATTTTTACGACAATACGCCTATGTTCGCTTAGGGCTGCCATGCCGTATCCTCAACGCTTTCTTCATGATCGCTTTTAGCTGTCTCATCTATCACTTCACGCAGGGCGCGCAGTACATCGGTTACACCTTCACCGCTTACAGCCGAGAGCAAATAGACCTTGTGCCCTACACGCGCTTCCAACTCCTCTTTGAAAAAGGCGCGCTCCTCCTCGTCTAATGCATCTATTTTGTTCAGCCCCACAATCATCTTCTTATTCGTAAGCGCGGCCCCATAGGCCGCAACTTCGCTCATGATTGCGTCGTAATTCACCAAAAAATCACCTGCGGTCGCATCCACGAGATGGAGTAAAACAGCACATTTCTCGATATGACCGAGAAACACATCTCCCAAGCCGCGCCCCTCATGTGCGCCTTCGATAAGGCCTGGAATATCGGCCATGACAAATTCCGTATTATCGACCCCGACAACACCCAGATTAGGGTGCAGCGTGGTAAAGGGATAATCTGCTATTTTAGGCCTTGCGTTGGAGGTCGCGGCAAGAAACGTGGATTTGCCTGCATTGGGCAATCCAAGCAGCCCCGCATCGGCAATAAGTTTGAGCCGTAACCAAATGGTCTTTTCAATTCCCTGTTGTCCAGGGTTGGCGCGTCGTGGTGCTTGATTGACAGAGGTTTTAAAGTGGAGGTTCCCAAAGCCACCGTTGCCGCCTTTTGCGATGACAAAACGCTCTCCAACGGTACTTAGATCTGCAAGAACCGTTTCCTGATCCTCATCGAGCACTTCGGTGCCTGCGGGCACGCGCAAAATAATGTCTTCTCCACTGGCGCCCGTGCGTTGCTGTCCCATCCCTGAACCGCCGTTTTTGGCAAAAAAATGCTGCTGATAGCGAAAATCGATCAGCGTGTTTAGACCTGCAACACATTCAACAATGACCGAGCCGCCTTTGCCGCCGTCGCCCCCATCAGGACCGCCATATTCAATATATTTTTCGCGGCGAAAGCTGACAGCGCCAGCGCCACCCGAACCAGAGCGAATGTAAACTTTTGCAAGGTCAAGGAATTTCATAACTGCTCCGTGCGTTCCGATACTTGTGCCAATAGATAAAAACGCATGATCTCTCAAGGCTTTGTCAGAGGATGAAGCGCTTCAAAGCGCGCACGCTCCAGTTCATAGGTGATAACTGTGTCCTTTTGCGCCCGCGCCGCCAACCCAGCCAACGCCTCGCCTGTTGTCACAAAGCCCATTTTGTGTAAGACACGGCCACTTGCCGAATTGTCGTGAAAATGATCGGCCTCAAGCGTGTCAAAATCAAAGCGCTTGAAACAATCACGCACAAATGCCGTGAGCGCCTCGCTCGCATAGCCTTGCTCCCAAACTTCAGGCGCAAAGAAATAGGCAATGCTCGCGTCTGGTCCAAGACCAAGACAGCCAATCAATTCATGCTCATCCCGATAAACGCCAAGCCGATAGCCCGGCCTGCCTGTATATGCGGACTGCATTAAGGTACGTGCAGCGTCTTCCAGGGGCCAAGGGCTTGTCGCGCGTAGGATCATCGGCGCCACGCGCGCATCTCCCCCGATACGCGCAAATTCGTCAAGGTCATCGACTTGGAGCGATTTGAGGGTCAGCCGACCCGTCTTTATCACAGGCGCGTTTTGCTGCTGCCACTGCGAGCGCTGAATTGCAAATTCACGCGAGCGCACTTTAGCACGTCGCGGTAAGCACCAGAGGTCAACTGATCCAACTTCCTTCATTCCCACCTTTTCAAGAACCCGTGCAGAGGCGGGATTATCGTCAAAAACCCCAGCCTCAAGGCAAGGCCAGTCAAAGTGTTTAAAGGCAAAACTGATCATCGCTTGCGCAATTTCTCTCCCATATCCTCTGCGCCACTGCGCGGGGTGAAGGCCATACCAAAACATACCCGAAACCAACCCCGCCTGCCCGATCACCTGACCATCCTTCAGCACACAGAAGGCAACGTGATCTTTTGACTGAGGGGACATCCGCTCGATAATCTGCTTGGGGTCTGGCGGGAAAGCCCAAGTAAGCGTGTTTTTTGTCACCTCATAATGGGAAAGAAGAGCCATGAGATCATCCACATCGTCCTTTATAAAGGAGCGAAATTCGAGCCGCTCTGAGTGAAATTTAATGCTCGCCGTTTTACACGAAGTAGTTTTTCCCGCGCGCTTAAAAAAATCAGCGCGCGTGAGCCGCATTTTTTGCAGGGCAACATCTCTCTCACGTGCAAGGCAGTGTTTTTGGACAGCCTCACCCTCTGCTTGGAACCCCAAGGCCTCCAAAACCCGCTTGGACCGACGGTTTGTTACAAAATGACTAGAGGCCAGCTCCTGATTTCGTGTCTCCGCGAAATAAGTTTCCACCACGGCCTCCGCCGCCTCTTGCATAAGGCCCTTGCCCCATTCGGAATGGACAAGCCAATAGCCAAGCTCATCCTCAATGCTAATCAGACCAACAAAGCGCCCCTCAAAGCTTATCACCCAAAGCGCTGTGTCAGCGTTTAGCGCATCTTTTATAAAGGCTCTTGCATCGTCCAAACCATAGGGAAAGGGCACGCGTGTCAGCCATTTTGACACCTCAAAATCATTGATCGCAGCAGCAAGCGCCTCTGCATCGCTTATATCAATCTCTCTCAGCCACAGGCGGGCTGTCTGAATAATTTTTTGCATAAATTTTATCCATGATCAAAAAGTCTTTAAATATGTCCATGTCGGGACAGAGGCATTGCGGGCAACCGAAAAGGCTTCTGCATCTCCTACATAGTCAAATCCACAATTGGTCAAAACACGCGCTGAGGCCGGGTTGTCCTGAAACACAGATGCAAAGATTGTGCTATTGGACATGGGGTTTTGCGCGACTAATCCTTGCACGACTTCGGAGGCGACGCCCTTGTTCCAAAACAGGGGAGCAATCCAATAGGAAAGCTCTGCTTGCTGCTCACCAAGCCTCACTAAGGTCACCAATCCAATAACCTCCGAAAGATCGCAGGCACGTCCATCAATGACCCAAATATCGCTCTCACGGTCCTCTTTCAAAGCCCTTGTGATCAATCCCTCTACGGCTCCAGGCGGTAACGGATGCGGCGTCGAAGTTGTCATTCGCGCCACCCTCTCGTCTTGCAAATAAAATGCGACAGGACCTTGATCTGCCACGCTCATCGGACGCATCAGAAATCTTTCGGTTTCAAAAGAGGGCTGAGACAATATGCGATCCACTTTCATCACATCACTCCTTAACGTAGTGCAATAAGAACAAAGGCTGCGGTCAGGAGCGCGAGGCACCACATGAAATATCTCTCATAGGGCTCACCGCTCAAAAGACGGGCGATACGATCCCCAAAATAGGTCCATATGGGATGACACAGCAGTTGTATGAAAAATAAGACCGTTGCAATCATCAACGTTCCTTGAAATGTCGAAACGGCCTGCGGAACAAAGCTTGTAAAACCCGTTAAAATCATCGCCCAAGCTTTGGGGTTGAGAGGATGGACAAGCAATCCTGCGCGAAAGCCTGGAGCCGACGCCGCAGAGCGATCGATCATGAGGCGCATGTTCGCAACGCGCCACGCGAGCCAAAGAATATAAGCGGCAGAAATATATTTAAGGGCGATAAACATCCATGGAAATTGATCCGCGAGTGTCATAACGCCAAAACCAATGGGCCAAATGATAAGCTGCTTTCCAAGAACAACGCCAGCCACAAAGGGGAGCGCGGCGCGAAATCCAAATCGCGCACCTGTTGCAAGCATAGCCATATTTGCAGGGCCGGGCGTGGCGACCTGCGAAAAGGCAAAAGCGGCAAAACTGAACGTTGCGGTTATCATCTTATGACATTCACTCGACTTTGAAACGAAAAAGGAGACCGGTTTTTCAACCGATCCCCCTTTGTTTGTTTTGTTTTAGGTTTCCGGCTATTCAGCGGCCTGCATCGCCGGAAGAACTGAAATAAATGTGCGTCCCTTGAGGCCCTTGTGAAATTTCACATTGCCTTCTGCGGTCGCAAAAATTGTGTGATCTTTGCCTTGACCAACGCCTTGGCCTGGCCAAAACTTATTGCCGCGCTGACGCACGATGATGTTGCCAGGGATTGCCGCCTGACCACCATACAGTTTTACACCAAGGCGGCGACCGTCTGAGTCGCGACCGTTACGGGATGAACCACCTGCTTTTTTATGTGCCATTCTCTACTTCCCCTAACTTAAGCTTCGCCAGCAAGTTCTTTTGCTTGGCTAATCCAACCTTCACGTTCAATGCGGCCCTTGAAGGATAGCTTTTCGTCCATCGCTGCCACATCCGCCTCTGTCCAAGCTGCGATTTGAGCAAAGGTTGTTACACCATTGTCGTTCAGCTTTTTCAAAAGAGCGGGTCCAACACCAGACAATTTCGTCAAATCATCTCCGCCAGAAGCTGCAGGTGCCGCGTCTGTTTTTTCAGCAGCCGCTTGTGCTTCTGGAGCTGCTTTTGCTTTTGGTGCCGCTTTGGAGGCACCGCTTTCTAAAATATCCGTCACACGCACGAGCGTAAGGTATTGGCGATGACCTTTTGTGCGCTGTGAGCTGTGCTTTCTGCGCCGCTTAACGAAATTGATCGTCTTCTCACCGCGAATTTGATCGATAACTTCGGCCTGAACCGCAGCCCCATCGACGAAAGGCGTTCCAATGACGGCCTTATCTCCGCCAAGCATAAGCACTTCGTCAAATTGAACCGACGCTCCTGCATCTGATTCAAGCTTCTCAACGCGCAAAATATCGCCCGATTTCACTTTATACTGTTTTCCACCAGTCTTTATGACTGCAAACATCTTCGTTTCCTTTACTGTAACGCGCCTCTCGGCCTCCCAGTTGGGACGTTTATACCTAAAGCAGCGAGAGCCTCCCGACGGGCAGCCCCTAATGTGAGGCTGTTCTATCGATAATTCTCACCCAAAAGTCAACAGGCATTTCCCTCTTTATGAGAGAGCCTTGTTT
>WTIQ01000219.1 GCA_011525185.1 Paracoccaceae bacterium
ATCCATCAAAAACACATTAGGCTGTGGTATCCTACTTGTCAGTCACGAGCTAAACGTTGTGATGGCCGCGTCAAATCGGGTGATTTGCTTAAACGGGCATATTTGTTGTCAGGGAACACCCGATCACGTGGCCACAACGCCCGAATATAAAGAGCTCTTTGGCCCCCTTGGTGACCAAGCGCTTGCGCTTTATAGGCATAAACATGATCACTCTCACTCTCACGAAGATGCAGCGCATTAACCTAAGATGGACATGGGATGACAATCTTTGACGATTTTTTCATGCGCGCCTTGATTGGCGGTCTTGGGATCGCAATTTCGGCGGCTCCCTTGGGTTGTTTTATTGTTTGGCGACGCATGGCGTATTTTAGCGATGCAACGGCGCATGCTTCAATCTTAGGTGTTGCACTTGCTCTGGCCTTCTCTGTCTCGATCTTCTTTGGCACGCTCTTCGCTGCACTTATTATGGGGCTCTTGGTTATGCTGCTATCTAAACGTGGCTATGCAAACGACACGACTTTGGGCGTACTCGCCCACTCTGCCCTAGCAATTGGCTTAGTCGTGACGTCCCTTATTCCTGATGTGCGTGTTGATCTTATGTCTTATCTCTTTGGCGATATTCTCGCCATCGGCAAAATGGACCTTGTTTTAATATGGGTGGGCGTTGGTTTCATAAGCCTTTTGATGTGGCATCGCTGGACGGCGCTTATCCTGTCGACACTCAACCCAGACATGGCACGCGCAGATCATATTGATCCCGATAAGGAACAGCTCATTCTGACCATCGCTCTGGCAGTTTTGGTCGCTATGGGCATTCAGGTTGTGGGAGTCTTATTGGTTTCGTCTCTTTTAATCATTCCCGCAGCCTCGGCACGTGTCTTTGCCAAAACGCCAGAAAAAATGCTTTTGGGGACGCTTATTTTTGCCTGTTGCTCCGTGGGTTCGGGGCTCTGGGCTTCTTACCATTTTGACACCCCAACGGGCCCCACGATTGTCAGCGCCTGCGCCGCCATCTTTGCCCTCAGCCAAATTATATCTCTGACAAAATCACCAGGGTAACGCAAATTCAAAATCATGCAGAAATGGTCTTTTCTAAATGGGAAAGATATTTGCATAACGCTGTTCACGTTAAGACATAAGGTCCGCGGCTGCCTAGGTAGGCGCGGGCCAGTGGCGCCGTTAGGTGAGGTGTTTAGGCTACTTGTTCTATAATGCAGAGGTCTTTGGGAGCAATGGTATGCACAGGTTTTTATAAGAAATTTCAAAGACCTGCTGAAAAAAACGCGCCGCACTGGGCGACGCGGCGTTAAATACACTGTCGAATTGAATTATGAGGTCAGCCCCGCTGCTTCGGCCTCTGCCCACAGCTCTTTCCACGCTTTTTTGCCTTTGCCGCGGTGCTTCACACCCATGGCATCTTCCAAATTGTCAAGCTTTCCTTCGCCTTCAACAACGATAAGGCCGATCATGCCCATGTTCGCATGTGGTTTACACTGGTAGCCATAAAACCCTGGCGTATCGAGCGTAATTTCAACTTCTTTGTTGATCTTACCCTTCCACTTTTCAGCACCCTTGGGGATCATACCTTTGATCGATTCACTGTTGTGACCCTTATCTGTGACCACAAACTTAACCGTGTCTCCTGCGTTCACTTGAAGAATGCGTGGTGAGAACAACATCTTTTTCGTTGGATCGTTGGGATCTTTGTTCAACATCATGACTTCGTGTGTCGCATGACCGTCGGCAAGCGCTACTTTTGGAAGTGCCGCAAGGGTTGCAACTGATCCAAGCGCGGCTAGCGCGTCGCGTCGTGTGATAGAAACTGTCATAATAAGGCTCCGTTTACTTTCGTTCTGGTATGGTTCTAGAGCTGGGATGAACCAAGACAATATAATGAGGCCAGTTTTTCACGTAAAAACCGCCCTCCCCAGCATGAAATCGCCTAGGCCACCGCTTGGGCAACGGCACATTGCTTCCAAAGCACCTTGAGCGCCTCCACAAGATGGTCAATGTCGGCATCACTGTGGAGCGGAGATGGGGTAAAGCGTAGTCTCTCCGTGCCCTTGGGAACCGTTGGATAGTTAATGGGCTGTACGTAAATGCCGTAATCTTGCATCAGAATATCAGCAATCTGCCGGCACTTGACGGGATTTTTGATCATCACAGGGATAATATGGCTTGGGTTATCCTGATGGGGAATGCCCGCACGGTCTAAAGCAGCGCGCAACTTGGCAACTTGCCTACGCTGTTTTTGCCGCTCAATTTCTGATACCTTAAGATGTGCAATGCTGGTACGCGCAGCAGCCGCGACCGCTGGCGGTATGGCCGTTGTAAAAATAAAGCCACTGGCGAAAGAGCGGATAAAATCGCAAAGGGCAGCAGATCCAGTTACATAGCCGCCCATAACGCCATAGGCTTTGCCCAAAGTCCCCTCAATTAAAGTGATGCGATCGGCAAGCCCCTCTTGCTCTGAGACACCACCGCCTCGTTCTCCGTAAAGACCCACGGCATGCACCTCATCCAAATAGGTCATTGCGCCATGGGCTTCGGCCACTTCAATAATCTCTTGCATCGGGCAAATATCGCCGTCCATCGAATAGACCGATTCAAAGGCGACGATCTTAGGAGCATCTTTGGGTAGGCTCGCCAATTTTCTATTCAAATCCTCTGGATCATTATGACGCCAAATCATTTTCTTAGCGCGCGAATGACGGATGCCTTCGATCATACTCGCATGATTGAGCTCATCTGATAGGATAACTGCATTCGGAATACGTGAGCCGAGCGTGCCCAAAGCCGCCCAATTCGAAACATACCCAGAGGTGAATAAGAGGGCAGACTCTTTCTGGTGAAGGTCTGCAAGTTCGCGCTCGAGCAAGAGATGTTCGTGGTTGGTCCCTGAAATATTGCGGGTCCCTCCAGCGCCGCAGCCTGCGGCATCTATGGCATCTTTCATCGCCTGACGTACAATAGGATGTTGTCCCATGCCCAGATAATCGTTTGAACACCACACGGTGACTTCCTCTGGTGTATTTTGATCGTGACTTTTTGCACGTGGGAACGCACCACATTTGCGCTCTAGCTCTGCAAAAATACGGTAATTTCCCTCTTCCTTGAGCTGTGAGAGTTGTCCGCTAAAGATCGCGTCAAAGTCCATGAGCATCCTCCGATTTATAGTCTTTTCTTAGTGTAGAGGGCGCTGGCAACATCCAACGCCACAGTTTCGCATCAGGCAATGGAATGACCATGAGCCAGTGTTCTAAAAGTGCCAGCGCCGAGAGCGCGGCGAGCAAGCCAAAGCCAACCTTATCAGCGAGCATTTGACTGGCAATTATTCTCTCAATCCAACAAGCCACCGCAAAGGTCAGACAGGTCACCGAGATCGGGAAAAGCCAATTCAAATCCGCTTTGCGAAAATGGCTTTTGAGATGATGAAGATGAGGCGGAATAAATTCGAGATTTATCCGCGGCACGCCCAGGTAAAGATTGAGCTTTGCAGAAATTCGAGCAAAATAGAGAATGGCGAAGGTCCAAAATCCGACTGTGTTCACCTGCCCGATCGAATGCGCGAAGAGGCTCACAAACATCACCACCAAAAGAATTTCGTGATAGGCCACTGTTCCCCATGCCCTTAGAAAACGCTCCCATTCGGGGGTCCCATTGGGCAGATCAAATTGATTTGGTCCGGTAATCACGCCCGACAAAAACGCAAGCTCAATCCAGGCCCAAATCGCAAGAGCCGAGAAAAAGGCGACATAAACAGCCAAGAGCTGCTCATGCTGCGCGCTCCAGTGAAGGCCCCATAACCCCAAGGGGATCAAAGGCGCACACCAAAGCGTCAGACGCCCATGCATCCCCCCACCAACCCGATCAGCCACACGTATACCGATAAGGATCAGTCCAGTTGAAATCCACCAGACAAAAAGTGCAACAAGCACGGATATGGTGACAGGGCCGATCAATAAACTGGCTCTAAACGGGTTGAAACAGGGACACTGTTAGACTTGGAGGGGATCGTGATCAGGGACACAAAGGAAAACCCTGCCTTGAGGCGTGCACCCAAACGGGTAAGCGTGGCCCCCAGCCCTTTTTGACCCTCAACTTGTGCAAGTTCCACATTGGCCTGATGCATTCGGTCGAGATTGCGTTGCCAGCGGGGGTGATCGATATCCAAGGTGATCGGGAAGATCTGACGGCTGAGCTCAGATGTCTTGCGAAAGACCTCATAACCGTATTCCGTTGGATCAATACCCAGCGCCTTGTGAAACACAGGTCGCTGATGGTCACGCACATGCATTGTGGCATAGACCGCAGTGAGGAAAAACTTGATCCAATAGACATTGATCCCGCGGGTCAATTTGGGGTCGGTTTTCATCAGAAGGGCAAAGGCTTCACCATGGGAAAACTCATCATTGCACCACTCTTTGAACCACTTAAAGATTGGATGAAAGCGAAGTTCGGGATGCTGTTCGAGGTGGCGATATATGGTGATATAGCGCGCATAGCCGATCTTTTCAGAAAGATATGTGGCATAATAGATAAACTTGGGGCGGAAATACGTGTATTTCTTTTTCTGGGTCAAAAACCCAAGATTGACGGCAACGCCTGCCTCCCTCAGCGCATCATTGATAAAGCCAGCATGACGCGCTTCATCGCGTGCCATGAGTTGAAAGAGCTGGGTGATGTCTTTGTTATTTCCGCGCCGCTTCATCTCTTTATAAAGGACACAGCCTGAAAATTCCGAGGTACAAGAGCTGACCAGAAAATCGATAAACTCCTTGCGCAGAGCGGGTTCCATTCCCTCCCAGTCGATATGATCCCAGTCTTCGTTCTTTTTGAAATGACCTCTGTTTGGATCACTAACCATTTGCGCAATGAGGCGATCCCAATCTTGACGCACAGGTTCCACATCAATCGCGTCCATTTCGTCAAAATCGGTTGTGTAAAAGCGCGGCGATAAAAGCGTTTCTTCCATCGCCATTGCGGTGGCTGTATCACTGTCCATTTGGGCCTGAACAGCAAGGGCTTCTTCGACGGTTGTTGCGTCAGCGGAATGCATATTCATAACTTTACCTCCTCAGAAAAGGAAAATTCACAGAGCTCCATGACTTCAAAATCGCCAGTCAAGCGGGTCCAAAGCCGTTCAAGCCCGCTCGCACGGATGATGATGGCCTCACGATCCTCCGAAACGATTTCCCCAAAGGGTGCCATGATCTCTGGTCCCTGCACTTGAACCGTATCACCAGGTTCAATCACCGCGCCATTGTTGAGCCGCACATGAGCGTGAAGGCTTTCAAACTTATGACTGATTTCAACAGTGCAGGGGGCTGTTTCCCGTGTTCTTGTAAAAAATCCCATTTTTTAGTTCCCCTTTAGGTTTTGATCCAAAAGCGTGGCAAACGCTCTGGCATTGTCACGACCAAAGGCCATGAGATGGGCACTCCATCCACTGCTAGGGTCGCTTATTTTGATCTGTCCAAGGTCATCAACGCTCAGGACCACAGGGCCGCCTTGGGGGGCTTTGCTTAGAGTGCGTTTGCGTTTGATGGTTCGGTGAATGCTAGAGATAAAGCCCCCTTCTTTCGGAGAGAGCGAAGCGACCAGAACATTATCTAGATCATAGAGACGCACAGCACCGCTAGGCTCGGCCTCCATGATAAAGCGGTATTCCTGAACAATTTTGCCATCGCTGACAACCGCACTGGGGGGGCGGCCCGTAAAGCTTGCATAGCCAACAAGAAGCAAGACTATGGCAATGAAACCAACCAGCAAACGCGCCATAGGACGTGAAATCATATCGCTTTGGGGTTTGTGGGTCGTGGGTGTTGTATCAGTCATAATTTGCTCCCCTACTCTGCTGCAACAATGGAAGCTGATTGAGGGTCTCCTTTGCCCAATTGGGGCATATTCACCTCGGTTTGTGCCGCCTCTGCCAAAAGCTTGGCGACCCGCTCGGGCTCATCAATACAACGCAATGTGGGAAACGGTTTTGACATTTTCCAAGGCCGCACATGGGGCCAGAGAATGAAATATGAGAGCTGACGTGTTTCACTCACTTCAAGGGCAATGTTTCCTGTGCCATCTCGGCGCAAGCCAAGGCTCGCATTTATGATCTTGGTATACGGCAGATTAAGCGAAATCGTGAACGCCGCGCCGATGCGCAGCACCACCCGCTTGGTCGTGATCGTGTAGACCGTTGATTTTGCCTGCACATAGGCAATGAGCATCAAAATCAAACAGGCCAACAGCCCAGAGAGAACAAAGGGCACTGTGGCCGCCAATGCGCGACCCGTTCCAACGAGATCATAAACAGTGGTAAATCGCCAAACTGCAAGCAAAACAAAGTAACCAAAAATCCAATAAAGTGACAGGCTTTCCTTTGCGAGCGACCACCAATTGGGGGCGCCTTGCCACACGATGTCTTCCCCTTCTGGAGGTACCCCCGGAAGTCCTTTGATCGGCTCTACGGCAAAGTCATCATGTGGCATTGAAAGGCTCCTGTTCTTCTAGGTATTACAGAAGAGGCTCACTGCGCATTTTATCGGCGTAGAGT
>WTIQ01000492.1:0-23092 GCA_011525185.1 Paracoccaceae bacterium
GATACAATGATGTTACTCCTGTTCGCTCAACAACAGGAGCAGGGGATGCAACGTTCTCTGCAAGTGCAAACACTTTAAATGGAAATGTGGGCGCGGCTGATACTACAATTACTCTAACATCTGGTAGTGGTTTTCCTGCGTCTGGTAGAATTAAAATCAATAATGAAATCATCACTTATGCTTTGAGATCAGGAAATGATCTAACAGGTTGCGTAAGAGGATTAAATGATACAGCGGCTGCATCACATACTTCTGGTGATGCTGTTTTGTGCGCTACTTTGGTTGTAACAGACTCATCTCACGGCGCACTTGAAAATGACTTTGTTACCTTTAGCAGTTCAACTTCATTGGGTGGCAACATCACTGCTGCGATATTAGATCAAGAATATCAAATCACATCAATTATAGACACGAACAGTTATCAAATAGAAGCTCGTGCGGTTGCCGACATTGCAGATATTACAACAACTTCAGGGCTAAACCCCACATTTGTTTTTGCATCTACTTCAGATTCAGGAAACGGTGGATCTTCTACTGTTGCAGCTTATCAAATCAACACTGGATTGGACACCACCCTTATAGGCAACGGTTGGGGCGCGGGAACGTGGAGCCGTGGCACATGGGGGTCTAGCGCGTCTTTAACTGTTGCTGGTCAAACGTTACGCATTTGGTCGCATGATAACTTTGGAGAAGACCTCATTATCAACGTTCGTGACGGTGATATTTATTATTGGGATAAAACAAACGGGTTTTCAACTAGAGCACAAAAGCTATCTGATCTGGCTGGAGCAAATAAAGTTCCAACTGTGGCAAAGCAAGTGCTTGTATCTGATCGTGATCGCCATGTTATTGCTTTTGGTTGCGATCCAGAAACTGACCCCGGAGTTCAAGACCCGTTGCTTATAAGATTTTCTGACCAAGAAAATATTACTGAATGGCAGTCTCTTGTAACTAATACAGCAGGAGATTTAAGAATTGGTGCAGGTTCTCAGATTGTTGCAGCTATAGAAACACGCCAGCAAGTTCTGGTGTTTACTGATATATCGCTTCACGCAATGCAGTTTCTTGGACCACCATTTACTTTTGGCATTAACGAAATATCCACTAACATAACCATTGCCAGCCCTCTTTCTGCGATTGCTGTGGAGGACAATGTATTTTGGATGGGTGCAGAAGAGTTTTACGTCTATGGTGGTGCGGTGCAGCGTATTCCATGCTCTGTGCGTGACTATGTTTTCACGGACATAAACACAGATCAGTTGGAGAAAGTGACTGCTTCATCTAATACTGCTTTTTCAGAAGTAACATGGTTTTACCCATCTGCTTCAAGCAATGAGAATGATCGTTATGTAACTTATAACTATCAGCAAAAGATTTGGTATTACGGCACTATGGCACGTACATGTTGGCTGGACCGTGGAGTAAATGCTGATCCTATCGCTGCGTCTCCTGATCATTATTTGTATTTTCATGAAATTGGCTTTGATGATGGCAGCACCAGCCCCGCAAGTCCAATTAGTGCATATATTGAATCTAGCCAAATGGATCTCGGGGAAGGCGAACAATTTGTGTTTATGCGTCGTATGATACCAGATATGACGTTCAGAGACTCCACAAACCCAACACCTAGTGCAACTATGACGCTGAAAGTTCGAAACTTTCCGGGTGGAAACTATCTCTCTTCTGACGCAAGTGCTGTATCTAAAACTACATCAGTTCCAATTGAGCAGTTTACGGATCAGGTATTTGTTCGGCTTAGGGGGAGGTCTTTTGCCTTTAGAATTGAAAGTGATGACACAGGCATTGGCTGGAGGCTTGGATCACCCCGCGTTGATGTAAGACCTGATGGAAGAAGATAATGTCTAGAAACTTAAATCTTCCGTTCTTTCCAGTTCCGCCTCAAGAGTACAACTATCAATATTTTGCAGAGTTAGTGCGAGCTTACTCTAATTATTTGCAGCAAATGCAAAACGCAGGTGAAGGTCGTAATACATTTACTGTTTTTACAGATTTGCAAACAGATGATAGTGGGTTGGAAGTTGGCGCAGTGTTTAATCACGGTGGCTACTTAAAAGTAACAGAAGCAAACACACCACATGCTCGTGGGTCTGAAGGGACTGGCGGCGTTGGTACGGTAACGGTGACAACATCATGAGTGATACAATTATTACAATGCCAGATGGCTCTACTTGGAAACCTTCTAGCAGCACAGATACGGTTAGTTGCGCATCTTGTCCAAATGAGGTCGATACTCCTGCTGAGATCGCATCATATCCAGATGGCAACTGTCCAGACTGCGGCAACCCGTGGACTGGAAATGAAAAAAGAAGTACAAATATTCGGGTTACAGCTCCAGAATCTATTTCTGGATCGACACTCTAGTATTTTATACAAACATTTGGTAACTTAATGGCAGTGGTCACGAGGTTTATATGATGCAAGACATGGCAAAGTACGGGAGAGGCGGCGATACAATGATGGCGCACGTTACTCCGGGCGAGATGGTTGTGCCTCAAGAGGTTTTGCGAAACAGCCCTCAAATGACTCGCGGTTTAGGTAGGGCGTTTAGAGATGTAGGTGCAGATCCAAAGCGTTATGTCGTTGGCTCTGGGCAAAACAGCATAAATCCAGTCACTGGAAAGCGAGAGTTTTTCTTTGATAAAATTATCGGCGCACTGCTTGGTAGTGGCGGAGGTGGCTTTTTTAGTAACCCAATGGTCCAAGGCGCTATCGCTAATCTTGCATTTCAAGGGATTCAAGGAAAGAAGCCTTCTTTACGTGATGCACTAATTGGTGGTGCAATAGGTGGTGGCCTTGGCGCAATTAGTGGCACTGGCACAGGCATGGACTCTCTTGACTCCTTGTTAGGGGTTACAAAGGCAGCAGAGGCTACAACTAAGGGCGCTCCTCTTGTGGACCCCGGAATAAAATCAGCTTTAGCTGGCAAGCCTAAGCGAGCGGAAGGTCTTTTAGGATTAGGTGAATTATTTAACACTGACACTAAAAGCCCTATTGGGCGCATTTTAAACACCAAAGCAGGAGAGGCTTTGGCGTTTGGTCTTGGATCACAGTTGTTAGATTCTTTATTCACTGAAGAAGAAGACCCCGACCCATACGGCATGATGGAACGCTTCAATAGGCCATTCGGTCAGGGTCCAATAAGATTGAGAGATGTAAGACGACCAAATAGAACGGCGCGAGAGTTGCAAACTATGTACGCCAACAAAGGTGGTCCCGCTCACTTTCCAAGGCGCAATGGCGGTATAATGCCAGAAGAAGGCTCTGGAACAAAAGATGATGTTCCCGCTATGCTAACGGCAGGCGAGTTTGTTATGACGCGAGATGCAGTGAAGGGCGCGGGGAATGGGGATTTGAACAAAGGTATTCAGAAGATGTACGGCGTAATGGATGATCTAGAAAGGATGGCCTGATGTCAGATACAATTACACAGATTCAGGCTAGTCCCAGATATATACAAGATATTGATGAGGCTCTTCTCGCTAGAATATTTGGTACTCCTGCTGAAGAAGATATACTTGATCCAGAGACTGGAGAGGTAATTACTCCTGCTGGTACATTAACGGGTGGTCTTATTGATCGTGAAGACCTGTTTAACATTCCCGGATACAGCCAAGCTACCAGCCCTCTTCAGGATGCTGTAGCAGGCACGTTTGCCACCCCAGAGCAACGTCAAGAATTTATGGATCGCTATCAGACGTATTTTACGGATGATCAAGGAATTGCAAGGTTTTTGCCAGAAGCAGGAGATGCTTTAGGGGCTGGTTTAGGCACAATTACAGGCGCTATAGATGATTATTTTCCAGATGCTAGATCATACATAGAAGCTGGTCGCGGTCCTGTAGATGCTGAGAGCATTTACAATAGGCAGCTTGCTGATGCTAAACAAAGAGCCGATGCGTCTACTGGAGAATTTTCCGCTAGAGATAGAGCAGGTGAGCTTTTCGGTGAAGCTCGTGAGACTATCGGAGGCGGTCTTGGAGAATTTGAGCAAGATCCGTTTGCATACGAACAAGCTCGTCAGCGTATTGAGTCAGGTCAAGGGACATTTGGTGTTGATGAAGATGCATTGCGACGTGGCACGGATCGCTTTCAACTTTCAGGTGAATTAGGCCGCGCTCGTGATCGTGTGACAGAAGCAGGCGAGGGAGAGTTCGGTGCGCGTGAAGCATTTGAGCGCGGTACTGGTCGTGCTTTTGAGCTTGCAGAAGAGGGTTTAGGTCGCTTTGATCCGGGCGCAAGAATCGAAAGTTTCATGGACCCTTACAAAGAGCAGGTTATTGATGCTGCTATGAAGCGCATTGATCGTGAGGGTGAAAAGCGCCGTCAATCGGATGCAGCAAGAGCAATTAGTGCAGGCGCATTTGGTGGTTCTCGTGCAGGTGTACAAGCAGCAGAAACAGAAAGAGCCATTGAAGAGACAAAGCAGAATACAATTTCTAATTTGTTATCTCAAGGTTTTGATAAATCTATGGCAAATGCGATTGCCACGGATGAAGCGGCTCGCAAACGTGCTTTGCAAGCGTCTGGACTCACGGGACAACTTGGCGCGTCTGGCGCGGGTCTTGAAGCAAGATCATTTGAAGATGCGGCAAGGCGTGGTTTAGCTGCTGCAACTACAGGGGCAGGTTTGTCACAGACTGAAGAACAACTTCTCTCAAAATCATTTGAGGATCAGCAGCGCAGAACAATGAGCGCAGAACAGCAGATCAACGCTGCTAAACAGAAGGCTTATGAAGATGCGATGGCGCGTGGCCTAACGGGTGCGCAGTTAGAGTCTGCTATTGCTCAAGCTGAAGAAGGCGCTCGACAAAAGGCTTTTGAAGATTCCTCCAGACGCCAATTATCAGGCGGTGCCGCGCTTGGTGATCTTGGAAAATCTCAGTTGGGTGCAGAGGCGTCCTCTTTTGAGTCTCAACAGCAAAGAATGGCAAAGGCCGCAGACATGTATCGCAGCATGGGATTATCTGCTGCGGATGCGCAAGTTAGAGCAGAGCAAGACGAAGCGAAGCGCAGTTTAGAAGCTGGTCGTTTAATGGGCGGTCTTGGTCAAACGGTTGGCGCACTAGGTGGGGCACAAGCAGATATAGGCAAAGGATATGGCGCTATAGCTGGAACTTCTGCTGATATTGGGCGCGTATACGCAGGTATGGCTCCTGCCGATCTTGGATTTATGTATGAGCTAGGTGGCAAAGAGCGCGGATATGGTCAGCAAAGGCTGGACATGACACGTCAGAATGAGTTGCTTAAAACACAACAGGCTCTTGCTCCTTACAGTTATGGTCAAACATTCCTGACTGGATCACCGTCTGCATCAATGTATGGGCAATTTACATCACAACCTTCGGCAGCGCCAAACCCGTTTCTATCGGGCGTAGGGGCTTACACAAATTATCAAGCATTGAGCCAATAGGGGAATTAAATGACTGATACTTTTGGATTGGGAAGTCTTTTTCAAGAAGAAGGTCCGGGTCGCACAGGAGCACCTAGGCTTGCGCCAATTATAGAGGCACCTCTTGTTAAGAAAGTTGATGATGATCGTTCATTTGGAGATTATTTTCAGACAGATAAAAATTTAATCGACAGGTTTAAAGATTATTTTGAACCGAAAGAAGAAACTTTTGGTGGTTTTCAACGTGATGATAATCGTGTCGTTCAGTTTGGCTTGCCTGAAGAGTTTTCTCAAACAGAAATCTTACGTGCGCTTGAAGACATAAAAAGTTCTCCCACAGGCAGCACTCTTGCTGACCGTAGGGATGTGGCTGAAGTTGCAAAGCGTCTTGAGAGTTTGCCTGAAGATGATCCTATCTTTGCAGGAAGTCCTCTTGATGCTTTAGCGGCTGACATTGATAGCACACTTGCTGAGTTAAATACGCCTCCATCTCCATCCGCAGAGGAAGTCATTGACACAAAAATGGATATGGATGCTTCAATTCCAAGTCTAACGCAAGATAAAATTGAAAGCGCGGCTATGGCTGCGTTTAACGATTACCTAGAAGCGGCTCGTGGCGCGGGTCCAGACGCACCACAGGTCAAAGACCTTGATGACTATAAGAAGCAGTTCGCTGAGGCCACAGGCATTGACATTAGCGGCAAGGTAGACAAGAGCCATGCACTGATGACATTTGGTCTTGCATTAATGCAGAACAAAGCTGGTCGAGGGTTTAACGTCGGTAAAATGCTTGCATCCGTTGGTGAAGCAGGTGCTGCGGCTCTGCCTGAGCTTCAAAAGGCAAAGACACAAGCGCGTAACGATGCTATTGCGGCGGGTAAGTTTGCGCTGGAATCACAGTCTGCGGACAAAGCAGCAGCGGCTGCTGCGCGTGAAAAAGCAATGAACCGTAGTAAGTATTGGGTTTATAAAAAGGGTGCAGCAGGTGAAGAGTTCGCCAACTTTGATGAAGGACAGTTCGTTGATCTAAACAAATATGAGATCGACAAACTAATCAATAACCCGAACTTTGACAAAAACTATGAATTTATTGATGCCTCAGATCGCATGTCAATTGAGGCAAAACGTGCAGAAGGTATTGATCTCGGGGATCAGTGGGGTTCATACGAACGTATATCACTAATCGGTGGTAAGGCTGACGATGTGCCACCTGAATTACAAGTTTTGGCAGCACCTGCTGACCCCAACTTTGAAGGTACAACCCCTACGGCTTTCAAACTAAGTGAAAAACCAGAAACAATTGTTCGGCGTTTTTTAGAATATCAAGAAAGCATTAACTCAGGTGCGGGTAAGTTTGAGGCACTACTTAAAAACTTGAATAAGGGCATATCTATACCAAAGCAAATTCTTAGCGGGATGCAGCAGGCGTTAAGAAGTTTTGGCATAGACGCGGGAAGTATGCCAAGTAATGTTGCTGATGCGAAGCGCATGCTTAACAACTTAGCAATTGATGAAGCGACAAACATCCTTCAAGAATCTGGCAAGACATTATCAGATAATGATCGTAAACTTGTAAAAGACAGAATCGGTCAGATTAGTTGGGCAAGCGGTGATGTTGAATTAATCAAACGTCAGCTAAAAGATATTTACGATTTAACTGTTTTAAAACCTCAACAGAATTTAGATCGGGCTATATCTTGGCTAGAAGATAATGCAGGAATTAAATTTGGTGGAGATATGCCAACTCAGGCAGAGATCGACCAAATAAACAAAGAAAGCGGAACTAACCTAACAATGGACGACTTTAAGAAGTAACGTGGAGCGTATGCATGACCCCTCAAGAGAGATTACGTCAGTTCAGAGCGAGGCAGAATAAAGAAAAATCACCGCAAGAATTATTGCAGGAACTTCGCTCGTCTCAGTCTGGCAGTTCTCTTGGTATGCGTAAGCCTAAAAGTTTTGACGAATTGATAGCAGTTACATCTGGGAAAGATGAGGGCTTTGACTACACCACAGGTGCAGGCGGTGGGCTGCGTGCCAAGTTGTCCTTTATGGAAACACCAGAAGAAAAAGAAAACTTCTTGATGCAGGAAGTTGGTGAATCAGGATTTACTAAAGATACTAAAGGTCGCTTGGCTTTGACACCTGAAGGACAGGCAAAGCTAGGTTATGAGCCTACAGAAACAAATCTTGTAATTGAAGAAGAAGGCTTTGGACTGCGTGACGTTGCTGATGTAGCAGGTTTAGCGCCTGAAACTATTGGTTCTATTATTGGCGGTATTATCGGCTCCCCAACACTGATCGGCGGTGCTGTTGGTGCAGGTTTAGGTGCAGCAGGTGGTCAGCTTGTCGAAGAGGGCATTGAAGGTTTGCTTGGGCTACAAAAGCAAACCGCAGGCGAAGTTGCAAAGCAGGCAGCATTGGAAGGTGCCTTGGCGGGTACAATTGACCTTGCAACAGTAGGCACATTCAAAGCAGGTCGTGCGCTTATTCAGGGCGCAGGTAAGGGAGCTAGTGCAGCAGCTCGCGCTATGGGCCAAGGCGAACGTCAGTTAGTTCAAGGACAGGCGGAGCAGGCGCTGCGAATTATGAATGAGGGCGGCATGCCCAGCTACGAAGCAGCGGGTATGCCTGCGGCTATATCTCGTGCGTCTCAGATTGCAGAAGCGATTAGCGGCAAAGAAAAACGCGCCGTGCAAAACGTTAGATTTGCTTTAAAGAAAAAAGAAAAATTACTGCAAGACGCAGGAATCATGGATGAGTCTGGTCAAGTTATCGCGGGTGCTACATCAGATGATTTAGCAAAAGCCATTGCAGATGCTGCTCCTGCTAAGGCCAATCAGTTAAAAACGGCATTAGCTGATGCACAAAAAGCACACATGGAAGCAATTGATGACACTATATCATTGCTGACTAAATCAACAAAAGAAGGTTCAGAGATTGATGACTCTGTTCTTGATGTGTTGATGTACAACTATGATGAGTTCGCAAAAAATGCTGATACAAACTACACAGCAGTAGATAATGAGCTTGCAAAAATCAGTGGCCCTGTAACAATCAATGGAAAAACAGTTGAGGTCGAAGGTGGCGAACTACCTATCTTTGACGTTAGTGCGCTGAAGACACGCTTTGATGATGTTATTGATAGCAAGTACGGTGGTGCAGCATCTGTCGCGCCACAAGAGTTTACAGAGATTGGTCGTCAGATCAATGATCTTGTAACCAAGGGAGCAATAGAGGGATTTACAACATTTAATGGTTTGCGCGGATTGCGTAAAAATATTCAAGATACATTGATGGACCCTCGCCTTAGTATTTCAGACACCACACCTCGCCGTCTGTTGGTTGATATGAGAAATACAGTCGATAACATGCTACAAGGCAATGTGAAGCTAACTGGCATTGGTGGTGCTCAAAACGCTCGCACGATGCGCACTGCAATGGGATTGCTTCAGGACGCCAATAAAGCATACCGTGCAGAAATGCGCATGTTTAATCGTCTTGAAAATTTAGGAATTGTTCGGAATCTTGGCGAGCCGGGGGTCAACGTCAAGCTGGAAGTTGGTCGTAATTACGATAAAATCATACAAAGTCCAGCACGGATCGAAGCGGCACTAGAGGCAGCAAAAGGTCAGAGGGAAATTGTTCGGCAAGACTTAGCAAAGCGTTACCTTGATGAAGCGTTGTTAGATTCAAACAAAGACTTCTCTGATCCCACTAAGTTTAATGGCGTTCAGTTTTATGGCAAAATTAAGCGCATGAACAAGGACAAGACAGGCAAGCTATTATTTGGTGAGCAGTGGCCTGAAGTGCAGAGTCTTGCCAAATCTCTTGCTTATGGCGGCGTTAAGAAGATTGATGACAGTATTTTAGAGCGCATCATGGCTCAAAGCCCCGATGCAAGCATTGTTCAAACGCTTCGTAACGTCCGTGATGCTCAGATCGGGCTGGAAGAAGCTGCATCCTCTAGCATTCTAAAACGCCTAAACGAAGGTGCGTTGGACCCAGAAGAGGCAGCAGCAGCTATCGTGAATCGTAATATGACACGCGCTCAGATCAATCGTATTCTGAAGTTCTTTGATAATAGCCCAGAAGCAAAAGAAACAATAAGACGAACAATTATTAACGATATTCTTGGATCTGTTGATGAAGACATCTTCATCAATGAGAAGGCTTCGTATTCATTGCGTAATGCGATTGACTCATATAAGCCAGAAATGCTCAACAAAGTTTTAGGCGAGCAAACTGTAAAAGATATTCGTGAATTAGCAGATGATCTTATCTTTTTGCGTGACACAGGTGCCAGAGGTGCAGGCTCACTTGCAGCAGATGCAATTCGAACAGGTCAGATTACAAACCCAGTGAAGAACCTACCGAAAGCAGGCCGTTTCCGCGTTTTGAATTACATGCTGAATAATCCACGTGTTATGCGCAACGCACTGGAAGTTAAGGCAGGACGCCAAACGCCACAGGCAGCAGCACAGAGCTTATCGCAGGCTCTCAATGAATCTGCGGCACAGGTTGCAGGTGAAGGTGTACCTCTAACGCAAAGAGCAGCAGGATTGGGCCGTGGTGTCGGTGCAGCTTTGGGTGCCATCAATCGTGGTCAGGTTGCCACACGTCAAGCCGCAGGTCAGTTGCTTACCAGCCCGCAAGAAGTACGCGGGGTACAGCCAGAGACGCCCGCTGCACCAGCACCAAGCCGAACAAGTGTTCCAGAAGTTAATATGCCTTCTATAACATATTCACCTGATGCAGATGCGTTGAGATCCATTGCTAATCGTGAGGCTGATCTACGTCAGAGAGCAAAGCGCAACCCATATATAGCAGCAACACTACTGGGCGGTCTTGAAAGCGCGGGATTGCTTTAGTCTTCTAATACAGAAGCAATGCCACCTGAGTTGTGACGCTTATCATGATAAGACGCCACCTTTTCTTTTAAATCTTCATGGCGAGATGTCATCTTTGCATGCATATCGTCATAAGCATCATCAATCATGCGAGATAACTGGCGTCCGATAGCACGATCCTCAAAATTCGATATTTGTACTAATTTGTTGTAGGCGACTATTGAAACACCTACTGATTTATATTTTACTGGATTCGGCATGGAGGACTTTCCCATAAATGACGTTTCCTACTGTATATAATCCCAAACGGCGTGGGTCAAGACCCAAGTATGGTAATAAGAAAGTAACTGTGGACGGTATCAAGTTTGATTCCAAGTGGGAGTCACAACGGTATTTATATCTAAAGTCGCTTGAACGCGCAGATCAGGTCAAGGACCTTGAGCTACAAGTGCGATACAACATAGCGGTCAACGGTGAAAAGATTTGCGCCTACATTGCAGACTTCCGCTATCAAAAGCAGGACAAGAACGGTGACTGGTACGAAGTTGTCGAAGATGCCAAGGGCGTCGAAACTCCTGAGTTCAAATTAAAGAAGAAGCTGATGAAAGCTGTCCATGGCATTGAGATATTCTTGTCAAAAAAAGGAGGGCGTTAGCCCCCCTCACTTATAATACGCTACTAAAAGTTTTTACTTTTGGTGCGTCGAACTTTACGCCTTCCATATACTCTTCAAGTTTTTTAGTTGGAATCTGTTCAAGTAACTTGATCGCTTCCATACGATCATGTCTTGAGTTCCAATCTGCTTCGAGTTGATAGATGACTTTTTCATAGAGTTTTCTTTTAGTCATGTTTAACCTCATACTAGACATTTCAAATAACGTGCCGAATCATTCAACACTTCCATATTATCCCATATAACTTGGAATGTCAATAAAAAAATTTATGCAAAAAGTTGTTGACATGTCCCAATCTATATGGGATAGATGAGTTTCTAGTAATTTTAAGCGGAAAGGAATCGACATGAATAGTCGTGAACTGTTCGAGCGTCGAGATGAACTCAAGTACGTTATCAGTCAATTGCGTGATGAGTTGAAGGACGTTGAACAAAAACTCCATGATACATTTTTTACCCAAGCGCGTGATGCTTTACGCGCAGACGGTAAAGACTTTGGCACCACATATATTGTTGCAGGTAATCGTAAGCTGAAAGCTACGGTACGCAAGAAAGTTGTGTGGGACCAAAACGAACTCGGTTGCGTCTTAGAGGCAATGCCAGAGGAAGATGCACGTCATTATGGCAAGCTGACACTTGCTGTTGACGAGCGCAAATATACGACGGCACCACCTGCCATTCGTAACATTCTTGAGCCATGTCGGACAGTTGAGGTCGGTGGTTTTACAATTGAGGAACTGGACTAATGAACTTTACTAGCAAGTTAGATGTCAAGCTGCAAGAAATGATGAATGCTTCTGATCCAATTGATCGAAAGCAAATTCAATTTAATGCAGAAATCACCGCTGAAGAAATGAAGAAAATCAGCGAAATGAATTACAAAGGTAATCGTGATTTGCATCGCCCTACATTTCGCAGATATGTCAGAGCAATGAATCTCAATCGTTGGGTTCTAAGCCCCGAATCTTTGGTCTTTGTTAAGCAAGGAACAGAATGGGTTTTAATCAACGGCAATCACAGATCAAATGCTCAAATTGAGACAGGAACAACAAATTGCTACTCTATTGCGATTGTTGATTCCATCGACAAGTATAAATACTTGGATCAAGGCAAGGTAAGAACAAACGCAGACATTATTGGGGCGCACATTAATATCGTTCAGCCAATCCAATATCTGCTTCGTGCTTCTTCTTTTATTTCACATCCGATGCCAGAAGATGTGGAAAACGTTCTTAAAAGCAGAATTGGTGAATTGCTTTCTGAAGTCGAATACGAAATCAAACCACCGCGCAAAAGTGGCAGCATTTGGAAACAAACAGCGTTTAAAGCTGCGTTTGCAATGGCAATCATGACTAATCGTATCAGCTATGAAGATGCTTACGATGTTTATGACTCACTTTCTCATGGTGATCTAAAAGAGTGGCCTGATGTTTTTGTGCAGCTTTATCGGCAAGTCATGGAAGGCTCTATTTCTGTGAACAGAACAGGTCAATCTTTGGACAATGATTATTTCATGCGCGGAATTTTTGCGTTCGAACATTATCACAATGAAGGTAAAACTTTGGCGATCCATAACAATTTCAGAAACTCGGTCAAAGAAGACGTGTTTGAGGTGATGAAGCAGTTTACGCCAATCGAAGAAGGAGTAGCATCGTAATGGCTTTGCAAATTATTACAGCCGATCAGCGTCTTGCTGAAAAGAAGGGCCATAAGATCGTGGTGTGTGGGCAAAGTGGCGTAGGTAAAACTACGCTTGCCAGAACGCTCAACAGTGCAAGCACATTGTTCTTGGACCTTGAGGCAGGTGATGCTGCAATCGAAGGACATCCGATTGATGTTATCCGCCCTCGCACATGGGCAGAGTGTCGTGACCTTGCCTGTTTCTTGGGTGGACCTAATCCCGCGCTCAGTGAGGATCAGCCTTACTCTCAGGCGCATTACGATTATGTTGCCACAATGTTTGGAGACAGTGCAGAAATCTGGCAGAGGTACGATACTCTTTTTGTGGACTCTATTACTGTCGCAGGGCGTTTGTGCTTTCAGTGGTGCTTACAGCAACCTGAGGCGCGTTCTGAGCGGTCAGGAAAGCTGGACACACGCGCAGCTTACGGAATGCATGGACGTGAGATGATGTCATGGCTCACGCACCTGCAACACATCCGCGAAAAGAATGTGATCTTTGTCGGCATCCTTGACGAAATCACAGATGATTATGGGCGCAAGCAATATGCGCTGCAAATCGAAGGCAGCAAAACTGGTCGTGAATTGCCCGGTATTGTTGACGAAGTTATTACAATGGCGATTCTGTCAGGGGATCACGGTCAGTATCGTGCGTTCATCTGTCAGCCATTGAATGAATGGGGCTACCCTGCAAAAGATCGCTCTGGTCGCCTCGAAACTTTGGAAGAACCACACCTTGGCAAACTGATGGAAAAGATGTCTAGTGGTTCTCCAGAAGACCCCAAGGATTTGACATTTGTTGATCCTGCAACCCAAAACTCTAGCGAAGAGGTAGCATAATGCTAAATTTAAATAATGTACCAGCCGATGATTCACAAAACCGTGAATTTACGTTAATTCCAAATGGCACAGTGTGCCGCGCCGTGATTGTTGTAAAGCAAGGCGACACAGAAGTTCCAGAGTTTGGCTCTGGTCCGTGGTTCAAAAAGTCCATGTCTTCTGCTGCAAAGTGGATGGAGCTTGAGTTTACCATCATTGGTGGTGAGCATGATCGCCGTAAGTTTTGGGATCGCATTTTTGTCGATGGTGACAAGATGGGTCAGAGCGGCATTCCACAGGCCAAAGAGATTGGTTTGCGCACATTGAAGTCAATTGTTGAAAGTGCGCGTAACATTGATCCTGCGGACATGTCGCCAGAGGCGCAGCAAAACAGAAATATTTCTGGTGTTTTTGACTTAAACACTATGGAAATCTGTGCTAAGATTGGTATTAAGAAAGGAACAAACGGCTACAGCGATAGCAATCGCCTAATTGCCGCCTTGACACCTAATTCGCGGGAATTTATCCCAAGTGGTCAAGCTCCAATCATGCAGACCCCTGCGGCTGCACAGTCGATGCAACAAGTGGCACCCACAACGCCACCACAAGCATCAGGAGGAGTCCCATCTTGGGCTAACAGATAATCTAGCGGCAAGGCCATTCCGCGCCTGCTAGACCTCTGACCGGGGGGCAGAGGGCCGCATACCCCCCACCAATTCTAGCGAATTAAGGAGACTTCTTATGCGTCCCACGTATGAGACTATTGATGACTTGCGCAATGAGCGCAGCGTGATTGAGGCATTTTGTAATCCATTTGATTATCAATATGCAAAAATGCCTAAGCAGTATCACTTAGATTATTGCGTTCTAAAGCAAGGCAAGGTTGTTGGATTTTGTGAGGTCAAAGTCAGGACCAACAATCACAATCAGTACAGCACACTCTTGCTATCCCTTTCTAAAGTTTCAGCCGCAAACGGACTTAAAGAAGCGTCTGGAATTAGAAGCATTCTTCTTGTTAAGTGGAAGGACAGGTTCGGATACACTTACTTTAAGAATGATTGGCCTGTTATGATTGGTGGTCGCACAGATCGAAATGACTGGCAAGACATTGAGCCAGTTGTTCACATTCCAATTTCAGAATTTAAGTTTGTGGGGTAATCATGTTGTTACGTCCATACCAAGAGGTCGCCGTCTCTGACGCATGTAAAGCGTTGGACAAGCACGGCAACACTCTCGTCGTTGCGCCTACAGGTGCAGGTAAAACCATCATGCTTTCTGCGCTCGTGGGCAAGCGCCACAAAGAAGGCAAAAAGATTCTTATTGTTCAGCACCGCGATGAACTTGTTGAGCAAAACCAATCCAAGTTCAAAAAGGTGAACCCCTACATCACCACAAGCATCGTTAATGGAACGGTAAAGCATTGGGACGGGGATGCAGTGTTCTCAATGGTTCAGACCATTTCACGCGAACGTAACCTCAGAGATCGCCCAAAGTTTGATATGGTGGTCATTGATGAAGGACATCATGCTGCGGCTCCCACATATCGTCGTGTGGTTAACGCCGTGCTTGAAGATAACGATAGAGCAGAGATTGTGGGCTTTACAGCCACGCCAAATCGTGGTGATGGCAAAGGATTGCGCTCTGTGTTTAACAATTGCGCACACCAAATCGAAATTGGTTCTCTGATCCAAGAGGGATTTTTGGTGCGCCCCAAAACGTTTGTCATTGATTTAGGCGTAAATGACCAATTGGATAAAGTCACAAAGCGCGGAAAAGAATATGACATGGAAGAAGTCGCTGCGATTATGGATCGTCAAGTCATTAACGATAGAATTGTTCGGGAATGGCAGGACAAGGCAGGTGATCGCAAGACTGTTGTGTTTTGCTCCACAGTCAAGCATGCCGAAAATCTTTGCGATGCATTTCTTATGTCTGGTGTTGCTGCAAACTTTGTGACAGGCGAAACGCCGAAAGAAGAAAGATCGCAAATGCTCCATGACCTTGAGCATGGTGATTTGCAGGTTGTGGTCAACGTAGCGGTGCTTACAGAGGGGTTTGACGCCCCACCTGTGTCATGTGTCATCCTGACCCGTCCCTGCTCTCAGAAAGGCACTATGGTTCAGATGATCGGTCGTGGGCTACGCATCGTTGATCCAGAGTTATATCCAAACACCATTAAGACTGATTGCATCGTCATGGACTTTGGAACGTCTGTGATTACGCATGGCAGTATTGATGATGTTGCAAATTTGGATGGAAAGGACAAAAAAGAAGAAGGCGAAGCACCAACAAAAATCTGCCCAGAGTGCGAATCCGAAGTTCATGCGCGGGTATCGGAATGCCCTATTTGCGGTCACGAGTTTATAGCAGAAGAAAAAGATGCACTCGAAAAATTTGTTATGACCGAATACGATTTAATGCAGCTATCTCCGTTTATGTGGATCAGTCCATTCCAAGAAGGCAATGCATTAATGGCTATGGGATTCCAAGGATTTGCGTTTGTAGGCCACCTTCAAGAAAACATGTGGATTGCAATGGTAAAGCAAAACAAGGGTCGCGTTCGCACAGTAGCGATTGGCGAGAAAGTTCACGCCATGTCAGCAGCCGATGACTTCCTGCGCGAGATTGAAGACAGTGATGCAGCCAACAAAAGCAAGCGTTGGCTTAATAACAGGGCCACTGAAAAGCAAAGAAACCTTCTGCTGGACCAAGGCATTGAGGTCAGCCCAATGGACTTCTCATGGACGAAATACAAAGCAGGGTGTGCTTTGAATTTTTTCTGGAACAAGGACGCTTTAGAAAGAGCTTTTTATGCAGCAGAACATAAATTCTTTGCGAATTAAATTAATCACAGTGCGAGAGGGAAGGACTGGCCCAGTTGTTTACATGTGGGTAGACGGAAAAGAGGTCGGTCATGTAGAGTTAAACACAAGGGCGGCGACTAATCTTATTAGTGACCTAGCCAAATGCATTGTGGAGAAACCTAATGCCAAGATTTGAAATGTACCTCATGCTTGCAGAAAAAAGCAATAGTTCTGTCGAAACCTCTGAAATCAAGATGATTTGTTGGGTCAACGATTCAGATGATTTTTCTCAAATACAAGACAGAGCAAATGAGGTTATCCAAGATTATCTGGAAGAAGCCGACAAAGAAGTAATATTCGGAGCAGCTTCTGTAATGGTAAAGGGCAGTGAGGTTTTAAATATTGGATTTAGAAACAAAGACGCAGATCCAGACGAAGTAGATGAAGTCATAGAATTGTTCGGATTACAAGAGGAGACGGCACATTGACAGTACCACCAGCGCCAAAGCCAATCGAAGAGTTGGCACACATACTTGGTAAATTTGGATGGGACACTCGATTTTCTGACCTGACAGAAGATCAAGTTCACACTCTAATATTTGGCATTCAAGAAGCACAAAAGATAACAGCGGAGATTGAAATTGGAAAACTCGAAGAAACCTACTTTAAGTCAACAGGCACTTGGCCCTCTACTTCAATCCCCTTCTAATACTGATCCAATCATAGATCACATCAAAGCAGCCGTTGATAATGCGATTGTTTTAAATGAAAAGAAACGCGAACGTCGTAAGTATATTGGCGCATCTAGTATCGGTGATGAATGTCAGCGCAAAATACAGTATCGCTATCTAAACTATCCGATAGACCCCGATAAAGAGTTTAGCGCAAAGACGCTAAGAATCTTTCAGTTTGGTCATAACATTGAAGATTATGCAGCGAAGTGGATTAAAGACGCAGGGTTTGATCTACGCACAGAAGATAAGCAAGGCGAACAATTTGGTTTTGCGATAGCAGATGGTGAAATACGCGGACATATAGACGGTGTTATCTGTGATGGACCTGTGGCTATGGGCTATCCTTCGCTCTGGGAAAACAAATCTGCTAACGATAAAAAATTCCAAGCGTTTGTCAGAATGGGCGTAGCTAAAGCAAATCCAACTTACGCAACGCAAATTGCGCTTTATCAAACATATATGGACCTAACAGAGAACCCCGCGCTCTTTACAGTCGTCAATAAAAACACGTCTGAAATCTATTATGAGTTGGTGCCCTACAATGCACCACTTGCGCAGGAGGCCAGTGATAGGGCAGTTAATATCTTGACCGCTACAAAAGCTGGTGACATTCTACCTCGCATCGCTCAGACGAAAGATTTTTTTCTCTGCAAGTTTTGTGAGTATCGGGAGACTTGTTGGGAAAAATAAATGTGAGGTGCAACCCGATCAAAAGCGCACCCCACATCTAGTATCGGAAGCTCAATTAGGGACAATATAATGAATATTTCACAATTTGGCAAGAACGCTAAGGAGGTGGCGACACGAATCTCGGACGAAGTTCCTAGAGATGTTCAGCTTCGCGCTTTAATCGAAACCTTTCCAAACGGAATCAGACGGGGAAATGATTTTTTGCTTGGTTCACTAGGCGGAGAAAAAGGTCAATCTCTCAGAATTAACATCGACACAAGAAGCCCTTGGTTTTTACAAGGTAAAGATTTTGAGTCAGGTGACGGTGTAGGTGGGATTACAAAAATTCTAAAAGAAGGGCGCGGATGGTCTATTCAGGAGATTGCAGAATATTTTTCACATCACCTGTCAAAAAACATCACGCTTCCACCAGAAAATATTGTCAAACCAAACAAGCCTGAAAACTTTCAGGTAACAAATACTACGGCAACGACTGGTTTTCAAAAGACAGAGCAGAAGGCTGTAAAGGCCCATATTGGCCCAAACACACCTTTTGAAGAAGAGTACGACTACACTGATGAGGATGGGCAGGTGCTCGTCACAGTTCGGAAATACTTTGAAAGGGATGAAACTGGCGAAATTGTTCGGGATGGGAAAGGTAAACCAAAGAAACAGTTTCGCCAGTTCATGAGTGGAGGCCAAGGCATACCAGAACCTAGGCCGCTATATAACATACCCGACATCATAAGTGCTGACAAGGTAATTTGGGTTGAGGGAGAAAAATGTGCGGACGCTCTTAACAAGCTAGGATACGCGGCGACATGCACCATTGGTGGTGCTGGCATGCTTTCCGAAAATACAGCAAGCAAGTTCGACTTCACTCCATTGCGCAATAAAGATTTAGTCTTGTGGCCTGACAACGATGAAGCAGGAAAAAAACTTGCAAAGATTGTAGAAGCACAGGCAAAAAACGCAGGCGCTAAATCAACAGTGATGCTGAAAATCCCATCAACAAAGCCTGAAAAGTGGGACGCTGCGGACGCTGTAGAAGAAGACTTCAACATTAAGAAGTTCTTGAAAGACCATTAAAATAAAGTAAAAAAACCAATATCTCTGCTAGACGATAGCCTGATTGTAGATAGGTACTTTGTCGGCACCGCACCCGAACAAAAGTTTCTTATCGGAAACACAATACCTCTCGGTGTGCCAGTGGTATTCGCCGCAGCAGGTGATAGTGGTAAAGGCATGATGACGCTCGACTTGGCAATGAAGGTCGCCTCGGGTGCATCTATGCAAAACGCATTCGGTGGTCTGGTAGCAGAGCATGGGGATGCAATCATCATCACGGCAGAGGATGACAAAGATGAAATGCATCGCCGCATCTCTCGGCTAGACCCCATGCGGTATCGTGAAACCTATGACCACAAGTTGCGTGTCTTGCCGTTGCCAAATCTCGGTGGCGTTTTTCCTATCATGCAGAAGTTTGATAACACTTATCTCATGGGAGAAGAATTTTCTCGCATCTATGATCAGATGCTAGAGATGACCAATCTCAAGTTGATTGTCATTGATCCTCTCGCATCTTTCGTTCACGCGGATGTAAACGCTGATCCAGCCGCAGGAGCGGCATTCATGGGTCTTCTAGCGCAAATGGCTACTGAAACAGGTGCAACTGTAATGGTCAACCACCACATGGCAAAGGTTGACGCCAAAGAGCCGATCTCTACGCCAGAGGAAGCACGTAATAAGATCAGAGGTACATCAGCTATCGTTGACGGTGTGCGCTCCGCGTTCGCCGTATGGCAAGTGGATGAAGGCACAGGAAAGCAAAGATGCAGGGATTTAAACGTACCATATACGAGAAATGCAGTTTTTGATGGTGCAGTCGTTAAATCTAATGGTCCTGCAAATCGTGAAATTAGGCACTTCATTCGTAACTCAGACACAGGTTTGCTTGAAGATCGCAGCGTGGATATTCAATCAATCGCAATGTCTTCAGCCGTTCGGGAGCGGTTGAATCACGTTGTTCAATACATTCGCATGCGTGAAGAGCAGGGCTTGGCAGTAACAATAGAAGGAACACATGATGGGGTTTGGAATACCGCAAACGGGCTAGAACCAACCGAACCATGCATCATAGCCATTCAAGCTGTAAAACCAACCACGATCAAAAACACAATCACAACCGCCATGCAGCACGGGCTTGTTGGCAAATTCAGATTAACACCAAGTGGACCACTAAAATATCTCGGGGTTCCAAACGGACCATTATCGAACGGAACATACGAACCTGTTACTGGACGAGATAATATATAATTCACTTGCATTATATGGGAATGCTTGGTATAAATCCCATGCGACAGGGTTCTTCCTTTTGATTCCCGAGTTGACACTTTGATGGGCAGTGGAGATCGCAAAGCCCATCGCCTAGCAAAAAAGGAGACGCTATGATTACAGTATTTGAAGATAAAAAGCCTACACTTGAAGAAGCACAAGAAATTGTCGGAGGGCTTGTCGAAGTTGTCCGTTCGCCCGTACATCGGGACTGGCAAATTCTTGTGAATGAAGAAGGCTTACTAAATGGGCTACCATTCAATGAAGAAGCCACAGATCTATGTGGAACGGGTATTGTTGGTCCCGCAATTGTTTTAAAGGGAAGCGCCCGGTGGACGTAGAATCCGTTAAAATAATTGAAAGAATTAAGCGCCGTATGCATTGGATAAAAATTGATGCTACGGCGCGTTCTGATTCTGCTACAAAGCAGCACATACAGGAATTAGAGGCTTTGCTTGAAGTTTTTGTCTCTAAGCAAATTGATTCCCAAAACCACCAAATTGATTCATCCCTCGATTCTGAGGTGCAAACTGAGTTTGCATTCCGTAACCCATAGAATTGTTCGGGTTATATCCAAACTGCTGCGGTTGGTATGGATTTGGCATCTGACCGTAGCCACCATATCCGCCCATCTGCTGACCCATTCCATAGCCACCAAACTGCTGAGGTTGTGGGCGCATCTGCTGATATGGATTCATACCATAACCACCCATCATAGGCTGCTGCATAGGCTGCGGTTGATTATAACCCATCGCACCAAACTGACGCATAGGCTGCTGCATAGGCATCTGCATCGGGAACTGTGGTCGCCCAAAACCCTGATATGGTTGCATTCCTGTCGGACGCATACCACCCAAGCCCATTCTCATCATCGGGTTGCGCTGACGCTGCTGCATCCGATTCATCTGCTGCTGCATTTGATTAATTTGATAATCTTTATATGCACCCGTGCCTTCAAAAGCCGAGCGTAATTCTTGCAAACGTTGCTGCTGCTCTTGATTCGGGGCTAGGCTTTGCTGATATTCCATCAACGCCTGATACTGCTCGTTGCCCTCAAATGGATTAGCGGGTCTAGCAGGTGTTCTTCTCAATCCAGAAAGAATGCCTTGAAACGAATTTTCGGGTCGGCGTTTATTAGGATTGCGACCTTGAGGAACATCAGTAGTGACATTCTGAAATCTCATATCTGTCGGGGGAGCGAGTTGATCCATACCTCCTGTTTCAGTGCGCGGGCGCGGTCTTTCAAAACCATTAGCAATAGTGGGCATAACAGCGGGCATAACAGCGGGCATGGCTCTAATGGATCTGGCAAATGGCAACATGAAACTAAACTCCACAAGTTATTGGGAGTCTAACTTAAATTGTTCGACTTATCAATCGTTCTGTCACCCATGTACGCATCAACAACTAACAGCAGAAAAATCGGTAGATCATCGGAGGACAAACCCAACCCGAGCAAAAGTTCGCAAACTAAGTTTCTCATATCAGAAAGCGAAATATGCTCAGGTAATTTTTGGAGAAGATCGTCAATAATCTCCTCCACTTTTTCATCAGTCAGTCGTTTAGAACTTCGGCTCATAAATCACGCCCTCTTTTTCCAAGCGTTTAAAATGCTCCAACTCCCGCGCCAACTGCGCAAGCCTCACATCACCATCCCACTCAGCGTTATCTACTTCACGCTGTAACCTCTTCACCTGTACGCTTACAATCGCCAGCCTGTCATCCATGATCAATCCCCAACTTATCCATCCAATTCTGCAACGTTTGATAATTCCTCAAACCTAACAACTTCGCAGCCTCGCTCACGTTCTTTGATCGGGTCAATGCCCTTTCAACGTAATCACGCTTAATGTTGTCAATCGCAGTATGAACATCAAAGTCGTCTGGATCAACAGACACTTGCTCGGGTAACGTCGGTGGATTCGCCTGACGCCAATCTTCATTAGTGCGAATGTTGTGATCTATCTCATCAATGAATCTCAACAAATCGCTCTCAGTAACAATGCCGTTCAACCTATCCCGAACATAATGCATGCACATCGTGTCATCTGTCATTTGCACAATCCTCACATTCTTCTGCATCGTGGCCCATTCCAAGAGTCACAATATCACCACAATCACACAGGCGCTTAATCTCACCGTCACCCGAACATTTCTCACAAACCTCAGAAACTTCATCTAAGTAGCCAACATCACGAGTAAAACTTTGAGGTCGGGCAACCTCATAATAAACGATGCCCTCCCCGTCACACTCAGGACACTTATCCATGATAGGTGTTTCCATCTGGTCAATCTGATAATCTCTCACGCGTCCCATCTTACCAACTCGCCTGATAAACTACGCTGTTCCATGAATTACCATCAACCCAATCAGCAGCCTTGTCGAATGTCTCCGCATGCTTATGTGCATCCGCTCGGTCCTCATCCCACATTTCAGAATCGCCAAAAAAGCAACCGCTGCAATCCTCATTGTCGGGCAAATTATCATCGCGCAAAGCAGCAGCAATGCGACGACAATCATCGGCACTCAAGTCAATCGGCTGGCATTCATCAACGCCATTCGCAAATACCTGCACAATAAACTTATGCAACGGGGCAAACTTGCGCCAATAGCCAAGGTCAAGGTTGTAAGACGTAACCTCGAACCCATCAATGACGGGGCGCTTGATCTCCAACGGATAACCGCGCTCATCGCTTTGCGCCATGTCGTATTGGCTGATAAACTTATCGCCTCTCAAGTACATATCTAAGCCCATGATAAATCTCCTCTTTGCTAGACATGTCCCATATTATCCCAAATGTAATCGGGTGTCAATAAAAAAATTTATGCAAAACAAAAAACCCCCAACCGCATAGGGTCGGGGGCGAGTCTAGTTATGAGGCAAGCAAAAACAAAAGCAGAAATTCCCATCTACGAGGATCAGTCGCTTGCAAGAAAATTAATAGCATGGGAATCTTTGGGATGCAAGGAAAAAATTAAAAAAATAACTTGATTTGTTCGGGTTATTAACACAAAATATACGTGGTTGTTTCAGGCAACTTCCTTTGTGTTGATAGGAAAAACGGCGGGGAATCCCATTTGCTCCTCGCCGTTCTTATTTTGTTCGGGTTATGTCACA
>WTIQ01000492.1:23192-24607 GCA_011525185.1 Paracoccaceae bacterium
AATCATCAGCCTCAACTGTTAAATTGCCAACTTCGGACAATACGCTCACTGTGTATCTCATGCCGCTTCCTCCGCATCACGCAACGCAACGCGCAAGTGATAGTCATCAAGATCGAAGTCCTCATAGCCTTGAGCAATCATCTCATAATAGCTTTTAGAGGGCCTGTTAGTTTCGTTCTTGTTGCCGTTCATGTCATAAATCCACCAAACGCCATTGACCTTGCGACGGTCATACAAGTGCGGATAACCCTCAAGCGCATCTAACGCTCGCAGACAATCGTGAGTAATCTCCCACGCCACAACGGGGAGCACAGAGTCACGGTCGCGGCGAATGTCCGCAACCCCGCGAAACATCAAACGATGATCGGGTAAATAAAAACCACCTAACGGCTTGGCCTTCGGGCAACGATACTCCATAGCCTCGCGGTTCATGTTCATTCCATATGCTAGATAATACATAACTACTCCTCTTAACTAGACATCTCTTTATATCCCAAAAAATCCCAAGTGTCAATAAAAAAAATTATGCAAATAAAAAAAGGGGGCGAATGCCCCCTCGTTTTATGGTTTAGGGACGGGGTGCTTCCTCGCTTGCGCTCCACATTCTCCCCGCCTTTAACCCGCCCTAATGCGGGGGCTACTGCCATCGGCTGTTTTTTTGCGGCAGTAAAACCGCTTCTCATCATCGGTGCTTACGCCCACCGACTAGGGACATACCAAGTCCCACGTTCGTTATTTTGTGCGCCAAACGCGAACTTGCCCGCTGTCTTTGCAAATTGTTCGGGTTGCGTAACCAATCCCAATTTTTTTGGCAATTTGATGAACCTGCTGACGATGCCTTTTTTCTTTAATCAAAAAGCTATCGCCCACCTCCATCTGCTCCATAGTCAAACGCAACTTTCTTTTCTTTCCAGCCGCCCCAACGGGAATAGGAACGTTTTTTTCAATCTCAAACATTACGCTTCCTCCTTCTCTGCTAAATGTTCCTTGATCTCATCTGCAATCAAATCAAGCGCATCGCTAACAAGCTCATCTGTGAAAGACGCAAGCAAATCAGCTTCGAGCGGATTAGGCAAAGACCTGAAATGCTCAACAATAACCTTTTGAGCATAACCGCGAGAACAATCTGCATCGTGCGCGGTATAAGCCACGAACTGACTAATAACCCAAGGCGTAACCTTGCGCTCAAGTTTAATCCCCACGCCATGCGCCTTCAGCATGTCACACAGAAAACTTTTGTTTGCGCGGTAGTGATTCTCACCAAAATAAGAACCATCCAACCAACCGCGAAAGAAACGGCGATTC
The DNA here is from genome assembly GCA_011525185.1 of Paracoccaceae bacterium. GTDB lineage: Bacteria > Pseudomonadota > Alphaproteobacteria > Rhodobacterales > Rhodobacteraceae > LFER01. Next base: position 24,498 of record WTIQ01000492.1, read on the forward strand.
GCATGGTTCGAATCAAATAGGTCGCCCTGCAAATCGCGGAGAATGCGGGTTTTTACTGTTGTGTTGTCCATGGCGTTAAGCCCTCCTCTATACTAGACATTCCCATACAT
>WTIQ01000434.1:0-4983 GCA_011525185.1 Paracoccaceae bacterium
CTCAAGGCTCCGATTTGCAAGCCACATTAGAACTTCTTGCCAAACACGCATGGGTTACCTCAAAAGACGAGTCCAAAACATGATAAAATTCATTCACGCCATAAACCAATTTGCTGCTCGAAGTGTTCCCGATATCAATGGGGTCTCGCTGTTGGCACGCCTGATCTTTACAGGCGTTTTTGTTGGTTATTTTTGGTCTTCGGCATTAACAAAACTTGGAGACGGCTTTTTCAGTTTCATTCACCTGTCGGCTGGGGCCTATATTCAAATCTTTCCAAAAACAGTCGAACAGCTCGGATACGACACGGATCAGCTGGGCGTTATCCATTGGATCATTGCAATGATGGGCACATATAGCGAATTGTTGCTCCCTGCGATGATCGTCTTGGGCCTCATGACGCGTCTCTCAGCGTTTGGAATGATTGTCTTTGTTTGTGTTCAGACATTGACTGATCTTTATGGGCATGGGGTGCTTGCTGATCAACGCACGGTTGGTGCATGGTTTGACCGCACCGTTGACAGCCTCATCATGGATCAACGGGCTTTGTGGATCTTCCTGCTTATGTTTTTATGCGTTGCTGGTGGTGGTCGCTTGTCCATCGATCAGTGGATAAAAAAGAGGATCACGGCAGAAGGGCCTGCTTGACCTCTTTGCTCCAACCAGAAAACAACTCACCTTTCGGCGTCTCAATAAGAGGTCGCTTGAGCAGTGTTGGGTGATCTGCCAATAGGTCCAAAGCAGGGCGCATACGCTCGCTTTCCTCGAGCGTGCGCCATGTGGTCGAGCGCTTATTAACTGCATCATCGCCAAAGCGTTCTACAACGCGGGTTAGCATCTCGCTTGAGAGGGGTAATTTTCGGATATCAATTATCTCGAAACCGCCAAGCGCTTTTGCCGCTTCCCGGCATTTATCACAATTTTTAATGCCATAAATTTTCATTTTTTAAACTTTTACCAAAAAAAACTGGAATCGCTCAAATTCATACTATGTCTCTTATCAAGTGTTAAGCAAGTACGCGAGTTTGCGTGTGCCCTTGGCACCAGAATATCGGCCCGAGCGGTCGAAGGAATATAGTAAAGGAGACACGGAACATGCCCAATGGCACCGTGAAATGGTTTAACACCACAAAAGGGTACGGATTTATCGCGCCAGAGGATGGCGGTAAGGACGTCTTTGTTCATATTTCAGCGATCGAGCGTTCAGGATTGACAGGCGTCGCGGACAATCAAAAAGTAAGCTATGAGCTAGAAGAAGGCCGTGATGGCCGTCAGATGGCAGCGGACCTTAAAGTTATATAAAACAAACATTGCCCAAGCCTATGGACTTGATTTGAGCTTGCGTGCTTCAACACCAGCAAGCTCTACGAGCTTTTGTAGATATGGCTTTTTAAGGTCCTGCGTGCGCGTTGCTGCGTAAAGCGTTCGTGTTATTCCATTCTCTGAAAGTGGGCGTGTGACGTAATCTGAACTATATTTCACTTCGCGCACAACCCAATCAGGCAGGGCAGATATGCCTCTGTTTGAGGCAACAAGCAAAAGAATAACCGCCGTCAATTCAACCTGGCGAATACTGTCGGGTTCCACTTTATTTGGGATTAACAACTGACTAAACACATCCAAGCGCGTGCGATCAACTGGATATGTGATCAGGGTTTGCCCCCTAAAATCTTCTGCTGCAATCCAAGGTTTCTCCGAGAGAGCATTTTGCTTGGAGCACACAAAGACAGATTCATAGTCAAAGAGCGGTGTAAAGGTGACATCATCAAGTTCTTCTGGATCAGAAGAGATCACCACATCAACGTCCTCTTTTTGGAGCGCTGGCAAAGCATCAAAGGCAAGGCCTGGTCGAATATCGACATCAACATCGGGCCATGCTTGGCGAAAGCTCTCCAACACTGGGAAAAGCCACTCAAAACAGGCATGACATTCAATTGCAATGTGCAAGCGCCCTGTCCGTCCACCGCGTAACGCATCAAACTCATTTTGTAACAATTCGATTTCTGGCAAGATACGATCTGCACTTTTCAACAGCCGCATGCCCGCTTCGGACAAACGGATCGGTTTTGAGCGCCTCACAAAGAGCTCGACACCCGCCTGCTCCTCTAAAACTTTGATCTGATGACTGAGGGCTGACTGAGTGATATTGAGAATATCAGCCGCTTTTGCCACGCCTCCCGCCTCGTGAATGGTCTTAATTGTGCGTAAATGACGAAATTCAATATGCATCCTCATAATTTATTCATAACCTTCCTGAATATTATGAATTTTACTAATGATACATCATCTGTCACACAGATGCAAAACAATTGGACACCAACGATGACAGTACCGAACATTTCTTTTGAGTTTTTCCCACCCAAAACGATTGAGGCTTCGTTTCGACTTTGGGATGCAGCGCAGCTCTTGGCCCCTTTTGATCCCCGTTTTGTCTCGGTTACCTTTGGAGCTCTTGGGAGCACGCGAAAGCTCACGCTCGATACACTCAAAGCGCTCAGCCAAATCAGAGATCTCAGGGTGGCCGGCCATCTGACATGTGTTAACGCAACCAGAGACGAGACATTAGATGTCGCACGCTCATTTCGAAAAGCTGGGATTTTAGACATCGTCGCCCTGCGTGGCGATCCACCACATGGGCAGGATAAATTCGAGCCCACCAAGGGCGGCTTCCGCGACACCTGTGACATGATCACAGCTCTCCGCGAAGAAGGCCCCTTTTCCATCCGCGTAGGCGCCTACCCCCATGTACACCCCGAGGCGCGTTCGGCGCGGGCGGATATCGACTGGCTCAAGCGAAAAATCGATGCAGGCGCAAGCGAAGCGATCACGCAGTTCTTTTTTGAAGCAGACGATTTTCTGCGCTTTAGGGACGCCTGCGTCAAAGCGGGCATCACAGCTCCAATCGTGCCAGGTATTCTCCCTATTGAAAACTGGCGGCAAACCGTGAATTTTGCGAAAAAATGCGGCACTCCCTTTCCGTCATGGCTCAAAGAGGCCTTTGAAAAAGCCGAGCGTGACGATCGATGTGATCTGCTCTCGGTCGCGGTTGGGAGTGAGCTGTGCAGTCAACTGATCGAAGAAGGCGTCGAAAATCTTCATTTTTATACCTTGAACAAACCCGAACTCAGCCGCAATATTTGTTTTGCACTTGGCCTTGAGGCCCGCAAAGCTCTGCGCAACGTGGCCTGATCCCTAGCATTAGCCGCAACGTCATGCCAAGCTGGCAGCTGTCGTCGCTTTACATAGGCTCTGTTTTCACTCTCAATAGGTCAGGAGAACAGAGGAGAGGTTGAGAGGATGAAGTGTTTTAACTTAGAAATCGCAGACAGTGTTGCCCATATAAGCTTTATCAGGCCGGAGAAGCGCAACTCAATGATCCGCGAATTTTGGGAGGAATTACCAGCTCTTGTGAATGACATTGATGCTGGATCCAAGGCGCGGGTGATCGTACTCTCCTCAACCGGTCCGCATTTTACCTCTGGGATTGATGTGTCACTCTTTGGTCAACTCGCAGCGTCTGATGCGCCTGATAAAAAGACGCGCGACTTGCAGGCCAATGCAGCCTTTTACGATCAAGTGTTACGTCTGCAGGGCACGTTCAGCGCTCTGGAAGAGGCACGCATTCCCGTCTTGGCCGCTGTACAAGGCGGCTGCATCGGAGGCGGTCTTGATTTGGTAACCGCCTGTGACATGAGATATGCTACAAAAGATGCCTTTTTCTCGCTGTTTGAAACAAATCTTGCCATGACCGCGGATGTGGGAACCTTTCCTCGGCTTGCTAAACTTATACCCGAAGGATTCGTCAAAGAGATGGCCTATACAGGCGGTAATATCTCAGCCCACAACGCCTATCGCTTTGGTTTGGTCAACGAGATTTATGACACTCACGAAGAGATGGTAGAAGCGGTATTAGCCATCGCAAAAGACATTGCCAAAAAGGCCCCCCTTGCGGTGCATGGCTGTAAAAAGCTGATCAATTACTCACGTGATCACACAACCGCGGATACGCTGGATTACATCGCTATCTGGAATGCCGCTAATTTTAAAGTAGACGAAATTATGGAAGCCATGGCCGCAAGAGCACAAAAGCGAGACGGTCAATTTGTTGACCTTCCAAAGCGTGCTGTAAAATAGCGCAAATAAACAAAAAACGGCCCTGACAGATCAAGGCCGTTTTTTCAAACTATTTCATTGATTAGAACTTGATGCTGATCTTTGCCCCAACAATATTCACGCGAATATCGCTCGTTTTTGCACCCAGCTTGCTCGTCGTTGCATCTCCTTTTTGAGACATGGTCGCCCCGAGGCTCAGGGTTGCTGCATCGGATAGAGAATACCGTGCGCCGAGGCTCACTGAGCTCGTCCCTCCTGTTGGAGCCAGCTCAGAGACCCCATTCCCATCACCTGGGTCAGAAAAATAGGACGCAGATACAGAAAGATTTTCGGATAGTTTACGTCCTACGCCAAGTGACCACGAGTTGCCATCTTTAAAGGTGGAGATGGGTTCTGTGTGCCCGAATAACGTGAGTTGGTTGTCTGCCCAGTTTGAACTCCGAAAGTTCCCAAACAAAAGCGTATCCGGAGCAATGCCAGTCTGAAATGAGAGATTGATCGCATCACCAATCCCACCGACTGAGTCTCCTGTTACGCCGCCGACGGTAGATGGGATTTTTATATCTATTGCTGATTCAGATGTAAGGACAACCCGCGCCGCAACTTCGGGACGCTCATAGGCAACGCCGATTACAGTCCCAGTGGCTGATGTAGATCCCATAGTCCACTCAGTGCCGCTCAGATTGACCTCTCCACCACTCGCAACATTAACTTGTTTTATACCACCAATAAGCGAGTAATTCTCATTTAATTTGTAACGGGCCATTCCCGCGAGCGTGCTGAGAGAGACCTGCGCTTTGATCCCAATAGTCGTACCCCAATCAATATCAACGCCGTTGCCTTGGTTGGTATACCAGAGCCCCAGATCAAGG
>WTIQ01000434.1:5083-6526 GCA_011525185.1 Paracoccaceae bacterium
TGGGCAAAGCCGCAACAGCCGCAGCTGCGAGAAGTTTTGTTTTATGTGCCATTTTCAGCCTCTTAATCCTGTAAGTCTGATGAAACAGTGACGCCAAGTCCCAATTACAGCAATGTTTTTCTACGTCTTTACCTTACGACTCGCACGGAAAAACAAAGGGAATGTGACAAATAAATCACAGTGCTGTTCCCTCAGGGCAAAACTAGTGCAAAAAAAATCAAGTTAAACTCGTGACCCAAGGTATATCACATCTTACCGCAAGGCGAGACATGACAAACAAGTACGAAGTATACACCCATGACATTCAGCAAATGGCCCGTATAGCGCACAGTATACTTTGGACACGCGCCTTATGCGTCACAAAGCCTTCATCTCAGCTATTTTCAGGACGCAAATTCACCCAACATTTGAATGAAACTGCGCTACGATGTTCCAATCAAATCAAGGATTTCCTGCGCTGCGTCTGGAATATTGGTCCCCGGTCCAAAGATCGCCTTTACGCCCGCAGATTTCAAAAAATCGTAGTCCTGTTGCGGGATGACCCCGCCACAAATCACGATAATATCCTCTGCATCGCGTTCCTTCAGGACGCGGATCAACTCGGGCGCTAAGGTTTTGTGGCCCGCGGCTTGGGATGAAATTCCAATGACATGCACATCATTGTCTATCGCGTCCTGAGCTGCCTCGTCAGGTGTCTGAAACAGAGGCCCAACATCGACATCAAAGCCAATATCCGCAAACGCAGTTGCAATCACTTTTGCACCGCGATCATGACCGTCTTGGCCCATTTTCACCACAAGCATCCGTGGGCGGCGCCCTTCTTGCTCTGCGAAGGCTTCGACAGAGGCTTGGATCTTCGCAAAACCTTCATCCCCATCATAGGCCTTGCCATAAACGCCCGAGAGCGTACGCACCTCTGCCCTGTGGCGACCAAAAACCTCTTCCATTGCAATACTTATTTCTCCCACAGAAGCCCGCGCGCGTGCCGCTTCAACGGCGGCTTCAAGGAGGTTGCCACCTTCTGAAGCGCGACGGGTGAGCTCGGCAAGGGCGGCTTCGCAGCCTTTTGCATCCCGCGTCGCGCGGATTTGCTCAAGCCGATTTATCTGTGATTGACGCACGGCTTGGTTATCAATGTCCAGAATATCAATCTCATCCTCTTGCTCGAGCCGATATTTGTTAACCCCCACAATAACCTGATCACCGCGATCAATATTGGCCTGCCGCTGCGCCGCTGCCTCTTCTATTCTGAGCTTTGGCATGCCGCTGGCAACGGCCTTGGTCATACCGCCCATCTCATCAATTTCCTCGATAAGCGCCCAAGCCTTATCCGCAAGATCAGCAGTCAGTTTTTCCACGTAATAAGAACCCGCCAAGGGATCGACCACATTGGTGACGCCCGTTTCTTCCTGCAAAATCAGCTGGGTGTTTCGAGCGATACGC
>WTIQ01000276.1 GCA_011525185.1 Paracoccaceae bacterium
ATTCAGCAGGTGTGACGCTTGATTTCCCGTAATGAGAATCAAAGTCTTCTTCGATGGTTTTGGGTTGCTCTAATGGTTTCTCGATCACACCAAGCAGTGGCAGGATGACGAGGAAGTAAGCAAACCAGTAGGCCGACGCAATCAATGAGAAGGTCGCATAGGGTTCTTCTGCTGGCATCGCGCCAAGCCAAGTCAGAGCGACAAAATCGATGACGAGGAGGAGGAACCACCACTTGAACATCGGGCGATACCGGCCAGAGCGAACGCTTGATGTATCAAGCCAAGGCGCCAGCGCCATTACGGCAATCGCGCCAAACATCGCCAAGACGCCAAAGAATTTCGCGTCAATGATCCCGCCTGTGATAAAGCTCGCCAATTGGACAACCCAAACATCTGCCGTGAATGCACGCAATATGGCGTAGAAGGGCAAGAAGTACCATTCGGGAACAATATGAGCTGGTGTCGCAAGCGGGTTCGCTTCGATGTAGTTGTCTGGGTGGCCCAGATAATTCGGCATAAAGCCAACAATTGCGAAGAACACGCAGAGGATGACCGCGAGCGCGAACAAATCTTTGATCACAAAGTAGGGCCAGAAGGGAAGCGTATCTTTTTCAGCTTCCGCTTTTGACGTGCGACGCACTTCAACGCCTGTCGGGTTGTTGTTGCCCGTGGTGTGGAAGGCCCAAATATGCACGATCACCAGACCAGCGATCAAAAACGGCATGAGGTAATGCAAACTAAAGAAGCGGTTCAGCGTTGCGTTGTCCACCGCTGGTCCACCAAGAAGCCATGTTTGAATACCTTCACCGATAAAGGGGATCGCCCCAAAGAGCCCTGTGATCACCGTCGCGCCCCAGAATGACATCTGACCCCAAGGCAAAACATATCCCATAAAGGCCGTTCCCATCATCAAAAGGTAGATGAGCATACCAATCACCCAAGTGATTTCACGTGGTGCTTTGTACGAGCCATAATAGAGGCCGCGGAAGATGTGGGCGTAAACCGCAACAAAGAACAGTGAGGCACCGTTCATGTGCAGGTAGCGAATAAAGTGACCGCCGTTCACGTTGCGCATAATGTGCTCGATTGAGGCAAAGGCCAGATCAACATGCGGCGTGTAATGCATTACAAGCACGATGCCCGTGATGATTTGTAGCGCCAAACAAAAGGTCAAAACGATACCCCAAATCCACATCCAGTTCAGGTTTTTGGGTGTGGGGATCATGATTGTGTCATAAAGCAAACCGACAACGGGCAGACGCGAATGCAGCCACTTTTCGCCGTTAGACTTCGGTTCGTAATGGTCGTGTGGAATTCCGGACATGGTGTACTCCTTAACCAAGCTTAATTGTGCTGTCGTCTACAAACTGCGCCACAGGCACAGGCAGGTTCTCAGGCGCTGGTCCTTTGCGGATACGTCCTGATGTATCGTAATGTGAGCCGTGGCAAGGGCAGAACCATCCATGGAACTCGCCTGCGCCATCACCCAATGGCACGCAGCCAAGATGCGTACACACACCCATCATCACGAGCCATTCACCAGCTTCGTCGAGTGATCTGTTCTCGTCTGACGCATCCAGCCCCTCAATATTATTGTTGCGTGCGCTCTGATCGGGAAGATCGCTTAGTGCAACCGCGCGGGCTTCAGCAATTTCTTCTTCCGTACGACGACGGATAAAGACAGGCTTACCAAGCCATTTCACAGTCAGCTGTGTGCCAGGCTCCATGCCATCGATGTCAACCCGAATTGAAGAGAGCGCCTTCACATCTGCCGAAGGGTTCATTTGATCAACCAAAGGCCAGACAGCCCCAGCGGTCACCACCGCGCCTGTTCCAGCTGTTGCGTAATACAGAAAATCGCGCCGTGAGCCGCTGTGTTCTATTGTATCTGCCACGAATACTTCTCCAATCATTTGTAGGCTCAAATGCCAAGCGAGGGCTGATGCAACCAACCCATTTTGCGCGACTACATAGCTCCGCTCATGCCTGACGTCCAGCACACAGGGAGATATTGACGTATTTAGCGCCTAAGTGTCGCGGATCATGTCGTTATTCGTGAGGTTTATTATCCTCACTTGACGGATTTTACCCTCAGGCTCGGCAAAAACTGATTCTAATTCGAATAGTTTTAAGCGTATCCTGCGTTGATTCCCTCAACGCAAAATCAAATTGAAAGATTACCCATTTCCATTTCAGTGGTTCTTCTATACACGCGAGCTACTAAAAAAGTGAGACGCTTTGTCCCGTGCGTTTGAAAAGTAGTAAGAGGGACGTTTGGGGAATTCGCCCCTGCTTTAATGGCCAAATGGCCGAACTAGGATACGTAGATGTTTGATGTAACGACAAAATCAATGCAGTGGGGGGAAGAGACCCTCACATTGGAAACGGGCAAAGTGGCCCGTCAAGCGGATGGCTCTGTCATCGCGACCTTGGGTGAAACCACGGTGATGGCGAATGTCACATTCGCAAAAGAACAAAAACCAGGCCAGGATTTTTTCCCGCTAACGGTTCACTATCAAGAGAAATATTATGCCGCTGGGAAGGTACCTGGAGGCTTTTTCAAGCGTGAGGCACGCCCTTCCGAAAAAGAAACCCTCACAGCGCGGCTCATCGACCGCCCGATTAGACCCTTGTTTGTCCCTGGATTTAAACACGAAGTGCTGGTCATGTGCACCGTGCTTAGCCACGATCTGGTCAATGATCCAGATGTTGTTGCGATGATTGCAGCATCAGCGGCGCTCACGATCTCAGGTGTTCCCTTCATGGGACCTGTCGCAGGGTGCCGAGTTGGTTATGTCGATGGGGACTATGTCTTAAACCCGACGGTGGAAGACATGGACAATCTGCGCACGGATCCAGAGCAGCGGCTCGATCTCGTCGTCGCAGGAACCAAAGACGCGGTTATGATGGTTGAATCCGAGGCCTATGAGCTTAGCGAAGAAGAAATGCTGGGCGCTGTCACCTTTGCGCACGACCAACTCAAACCCGTAATTGATCTTATCATCGATCTGGCAGAAGACGCCGCTAAGGAGCCGTTTGGGTTTGAGGCACCAGATTACTCTGACCTCTACGCTGCTGTGAAGGCCGTGGGTGAAGAGGACATGCGCGCCGCTTTTGCCCTCACCGATAAGCAGGAGCGCACCGCCGCCGTTGCAGCCGCGCGCACAAAAATTCACGAGGGTCTAAGCGAAGAGCAGCTTGCTGACGACAATCTCGGCTCTGCTATGAAAAAGCTCGAGGCAAGCATCCTACGTGGTGATGTTGTCCGTGGCGGCAAGCGTATCGATGGCCGCAGCACAGTTGATGTGCGCCCCATTGTGTCTGAGACCAGCATTTTGCCGCGTACGCATGGGTCGTCCCTCTTTACACGCGGTGAAACGCAAGCGCTTGTCGTGACCACGCTTGGGACAGGCGATGACGAGCAAATTATTGACAGCTTGCATGGCAATTCCCGCAGTAACTTTTTGCTCCACTACAACTTCCCGCCCTATTCCGTGGGCGAGGCGGGTCGCGTAGGCCCTCCCGGCCGGCGTGAAATTGGACATGGTAAACTGGCGTGGCGTGCCCTGCAGGCGGTTTTGCCAGCGGCAACCGATTTCCCATACACAGTCCGTGTCGTCTCAGAAATTACCGAATCTAATGGATCGTCCTCCATGGCCTCTGTCTGCGGTGGATCATTGTCAATGATGGATGCAGGTGTCCCGCTGAAAGCTCCCGTTGCAGGCGTCGCCATGGGCCTTATTCTTGAGGACGATGGTGAATTTGCTGTGCTGACAGATATTTTGGGCGATGAGGATCATCTCGGTGATATGGACTTCAAAGTAGCAGGGACAGAAAATGGTATCACATCGCTTCAGATGGATATCAAGGTCGCTGGCATTACGCCTGAGATCATGAGGCAAGCGCTCGCGCAGGCCAAAGATGGGCGGATGCACATCTTGGGTGAAATGGCAAAAGCGATTTCTTCCGCGGGCGAATTCAGCGTGCATGCTCCACGCATCGAAACCATGACAGTGCCCACAGACAAAATCCGCGAAGTCATCGGGTCTGGTGGCAAAGTCATTCGTGAGATCGTTGAAACGTCAGGTGCTAAAGTCGACATCAACGACGATGGTGTGATCAAAATCGCTTCTCCCGATGGTGAATCCATCAAAAAAGCCTACGACATGATCTATTCCATCGTTGCCGAGCCAGAAGCAGGCCAAATCTATGACGGTAAAGTTGTGAAAATCGTAGACTTTGGTGCCTTTGTGAACTTCTTCGGTAAACGCGATGGGTTGGTCCACGTGAGCCAAATCGAAAATCGTCGTTTGAACCACCCATCTGACGTCCTTAAAGAAGGGCAAGATGTGAAGGTTAAGCTCTTGGGGTTTGATGATCGTGGCAAAGTGCGTCTTGCCATGAAAATGGTGGACCAAGAGACGGGCGAAGAAATTGTCGAGGAAAAGAAAGAGCCGAAAGAAGACTAAAGGTCTTACAATTTAGCTCTTTGTGTTTTGATTGAGCCGCGCAGGACGTCGCGGCTCAATTTTTTTTGCTCTGGTCTTTATCTGCGGTCTTGAGGTCACACTAAAACAAGTAGAATGTCCTCTTATCTCGCTCTTGTTTCTAACAGTTTTAGAGCATGGGATTCTGCGGGTTCCCTCTTGTTTTTCGGTTTAAAAAGGATTTAATCGCGAGTCGTGAGGCTCGGTGTATTTGGCTTCACTTTCAAGCTAGATTTGGAGTCACGGTGATGATCGAGAACAAACAATTTTACATAAACGGCCAATGGGTTGACCCAATCGACGGTAAAGATCACCACGTCATCAGCCCAGCGAGTGAAGAGCCCGTTGCCGTGATCTCACTTGGTGGTGCAGCAGATGCAGATGCAGCTGTTGCCGCGGCAAAGGCGGCCTTTCCGGCTTGGATGGCAACACCTGTGGAAGAGCGTATCGCATGTGTCGAGAAACTCGTTGAAATTTACAAATCCCGTGCCGAGGATCTTGCCCAAGCGATGAGCCTTGAAATGGGAGCACCAATCGATATGTCCCGCACACAACAAGTGGGCGCGGGTATTGGACATTTGAAAGGCTTTATTCGGGCGGCGAAGTCGTTTGAATTTGTAAAACCGCTTGGTGATCACGCTCCAACAGACCGGATTGTGCATGAGCCTATCGGCGTCTGTGCTCTGATTACGCCGTGGAACTGGCCTATGAACCAAATCACGCTCAAGGTTGGGGCCGCTGCTGTCGCTGGATGCACCATGGTCCTAAAACCCTCCGAAGAAAGCCCTCTGAACGGCGTTATTTTCGCTGAAATGATGCATGAGGCGGGCTTTCCTCCTGGCGTCTTTAACTTGGTCAATGGCGATGGGGTTGGCGTTGGCACCCAGCTCAGTGGGCACAAAGATGTGGATATGGTGAGTTTCACAGGTTCCACACGGGCGGGCACGCTGATTTCTAAAAATGCTGCTGACACTTTGAAACGCGTGCACCTTGAGCTGGGCGGTAAAGGCGCAAACCTGATCTTTGCCGATGCCGATGAAAAGGCGGTTAAACGTGGTGTGCTGCATTGCATGAACAACACGGGCCAGTCCTGTAATGCTCCGACACGGATGTTTGTTGAGCGCTCTGTTTACGATCAAGCGGTTGAAACCGCAGCAGCGGCTGCCGCGATTGTGAGCGTTGGTCCGTCCTCTGAAGAGGGCCGTCACATTGGCCCCGTTGTCAATGAAGTGCAGTTCAACAAAATTCAGGCACTGATCGAAAAGGGTATTGAAGAGGGCGCACGCCTTGTTGCGGGTGGGCCCGGTCGTCCCGAGGGCTTTAACCGCGGTTACTATGTGCAGCCCACGGTCTTTGCCGACGTGCGCAATGATATGACCATCGCTCAACAGGAAATTTTCGGCCCTGTTTTGTCGATAATCCCCTTTGACAGTGAGGAAGAAGCGATTGAGATGGCAAATGATACGCCGTATGGCCTCACAAACTATGTCCAGACCCAAGATGCGGACCGCGCAAAACGTGTCTCACGGGCACTGCGCTCGGGCATGGTTGAGGTCAACGGCCAGTCCCGCGGTGCGGGTGCTCCGTTTGGTGGCATGAAGCAATCAGGAAATGGACGCGAAGGCGGTACATGGGGCATCGAAGATTTTCTGGAAATCAAATCTGTCTCAGGTTGGACGGACTGATTTAAACGGGCCTGGGGCTGTGCGCATTTTCGATCCGAGAAGCACTGTCACGGGTCTCTGAAAATACTTTAATCGAATAAGTAAGGAAAGCATGACGCCCAGTGGAAACACTGGGCGAGGTGTTTTATTTCTAGGAAAGTGGCGCGCAGATTAACAAATCTGTGCGCATTGACCGAGAGGCCTTTTCCAGCCAAAAAATCTGGTAGTTTTTTCATTTGACAAAGAGACCAAGTTAATCAAAGGCTTACAGCCAGAGTGTTCCCCGCCCACGCGGGGATGATCAGGCGGTACGCCGTAGTCTAGGTGCGCTGCTGTATTGAAGAAAGTAGAGGGCTGACAGTTGGCGGTCAG
>WTIQ01000048.1 GCA_011525185.1 Paracoccaceae bacterium
GAGATAGGCGCAGCGCAAATCAGAATCTTACAGTGTTTCGTGTTCCACGCTACCAAGCATGCGCTCAAATATCGCGCGGCCTGACAATTGAAACTTCAAACCACTGGGATCAAGAATTTGACGAACAACACCGCGCACACGAAATTCAGATGCCATATCAAGCGCTTAGCTCACAATCCTGATATCTCCGAGAAAATCTGAAACAAATAAAGCTGACGCATTGGGCATAAACTCAGTGGGCGCAAGGAGCGCGTAGTCATCGCTCCCTTCATGGCTCAAAAGTTGCGCCATCTTTTCAATCTGACCAAAGCCCAAAGCAGGTCGCAGCTGTCCATCTGCAAAGCCCACCTTTTCCCCCGCTTTTTCGGCGCTTATCGCAGCAGCAAAGGCGAGCACCGCCCCTCTCCACCGCTTTGAGTGATAGCCTTTGGACTGGTATTGCATCGATGCAGAATTATCGACCCACAGATGCAAGGCCTGCGGCGTTTGCCATTCCAATTGACGAACAAAAAATTGATCTTGTTTGGCCGATCGCCTGTGATCGATCATACGCGGTTCGTCGCTCTGCTCATCAAACGGCCGATACTGCCAAAAGTGTTCACCATTCCCAGATCGCCGTCGGCCATGCTCACCAAAGACCACAGACCGCGCGAGCCGTTCGGCCTCTAAAAGCAGCGCGCCAGACTGCTCTGATCTTTGTTTTGCTTCAGCATAAAAAGACGGCACAGCACTCACGCAGCAAGACCCTCGCGATCAAGAGTTGTGACTGTCTCCGAGATCACCTGTCTTAGACTAATCCCCTGCGTGCGAGCCGAAAATTTCAAAGACATACGATGCACTAACACCGGATAGGCCAAGGCGAGTACGTCATCAATATTTGCAGCCGCGCGTCCCTCAATAAGCGCCTTCGCGCGTGACATCAATATAAGGGATTGCGCGGCGCGCGTCCCTGGTCCCCAGTTTACTGACGATTTTACCAGCTCACTTGCCGTGTCATCATCTGGTCGCAAGCCACGCACCAAGGCAAGGATCATAGCAAGCGTTGCATCGCCCACTGGCATTTGGCGGACCAAACGCTGCACCGATAGGAGTGATGGAACGGCAAAAATACGCGACGCCTGCTCTTCACTTACGCCTGTAGTGGCCAAGAGGATATCCTGCTCTGTGTCCCGATCTGGGTAATCAATATCTATCTGTGCAAGAAAGCGGTCGAGTTGCGCCTCTGGCAGCGGATATGTGCCCTCTTGCTCGATTGGGTTTTGCGTGGCCAACACATGAAAGGGTTGTGCTAAGGGGCGATCGGAGCCAGCAATACTCACCTGTCTCTCTTGCATTGCTTGCAGTAATGCAGACTGCGTGCGGGGGCTGGCACGGTTGATCTCGTCGGCCATCAAAAGCTCTGTAAAAACAGGCCCCTCAACAAACTTAAAGCGGCGTTCACCAGAGGCTTCTGTTTGCAGAATTTCAGAGCCTAAAATATCTGCAGGCATCAGGTCTGGAGTAAATTGTACCCGGTTGGTTTTTAGACCCATAACAGTTCCAAAGGTTTCAACCAATCGCGTTTTGCCAAGCCCTGGCAATCCAACGAGCAATGCATGCCCCCCCGACAAAATCGCGGCAAGCGTCAAATCAACCACGTCCCTCTGACCGATAAATCGCGCAGAAATTGCATGCTTGGACTTCTCAAGCATCTCCGCTACTCTATCTAACTCGACAGTGGGTAGTGTGGGGTCCGTCATGACATGCTCCAATTAACTGCTACGCTCTAATTATAGTTTTAAAGCGCACAACAGAAATGGCAAAAAGAATGAGCGGTGAAAAAATAACAAAATCGTCAGCCGAGGGCATAGCAACAGCCGCGCGGGCGGCCAGTGATGGGCGCTCCTTGCCCCCTGTGCATCTATGGAATCCCCCATTTTGTGGTGACCTAGATATGCGTATCGCACGTGATGGCACATGGTTTTACCTCGGCACACCAATCGGCCGCTTCGAGCTTGTGAAACTTTTTTCTTCGATTTTGCGAAAAGACGGAGAGAAGTATTTTCTCGTCACACCTGTTGAAAAAGTGGGCATTACTGTCGAAGACGCGCCATTTGTGGCTGTAGATTTTACCGTCAAGTCGGAAGGGACTGGACAAATCTTGTGCTTTGAAACCCACGTGGGGGATTTCTCGGTGGCAAGCGCGGAAAACCCGATCCGCGTCGAAAGAGATGCATGCACTGGAGAACCGTCGCCCTACATCCACATTCGCGCGGGCCTAGAAGCGCTCATCGACCGCAAAAGTTTTTACAGGCTTATTGATTTGTGTGAACATCAATCAGTTGACCAAGAAATGTGGTTTGGCGTGATGTCATCGGGCACATTTTTTCCGATTATTCCCTCAAACGAACTTGATGTTGACCCATAGACGTGCGCTTTGTAGCGTCAAATTGCATTTAGCCGAAAGGAAGACCCATGCGCGTTTTATTGCTCCTGACTGTGTTGGCAACTCTGACAGCCTGCGATGTGCCACTCATACCTGGCATCTAATCCCTAGCCAGATGTAGAAGTCGGCATCACTCTTTGCGTCACCTCATAGACTTCAGTCATTTTGACAATTTTAGTTTGTCGTGCAAACGTAAACCAGCTGCAATGTGACTGAGGCAAGATCGATGGTACCGTCACAAGTCAAAGCATGGCTTAAAAAACCTATGCGCTTTCTGATGATCGCGGGGATCATTGCCGTATTTGGGACGTTCCACATCAGCGCTGTGTCTGCCGACACAACAAAAAAACCGAACATCCAAACACTGCAAGAAAGCTTAAATTTCTTTGGCTTCAGCGCTGGAGAGCCTGATGGCATATGGGGGCCGCAAAGCAAAGCAGCTCTCTTAAGAGCCGAGCAATGTTTGCGCCCGATTTACGGGGCTTCAAACGACCAGCACTCCAAAACTTTTTTAACCGACGCCCATGCATATTTCAAAACAAGCGCCACTTCTGGCTCTTGTTTGTTACTCAAAACCTACGCGCGCCAAAGCTATGAGTGCCCCAGCCATGAATGGTCACCCGTTTTGATGTGCACGACTAAAGACCGTCCAATGCGGGCCTCGCTCTGTGTACAATCTACAACAATACGTTTCGCATTTGGCGCCCCCAATCAGATGCCAGATCACCTCACCTACCGCCCTACTCTTGAGAGTTACACACCTTGGGTGGAGACAGGGACAGGCCGTGAAAGGGCCATCTTAGTCTCGTCCGAAAACACAGCTGTACGTCTTTTTGCACGTTCCAAATTTAATAAAAAACAGATCGAGACAGGAATAGATCTCATAGAAAACAATACACTTGTCGAGACTATTGCCTGTGAGCCACACGAAAGCCAATCGGCATTTAATGCAATTGAGCAAGAGCTCAGCCTCGCAGGAATCTGTTGGAACGAAGCGCCACAAGAATGGGGCACCTGTACAAAAGAAGGGGGATGGGCACGCTACGTCAGTGGCCCCGTTTTTCCAATGGAAGCCTATCAACTCGGAGAGTTTTCCGCACCCTGTGATATGGCAGAGGGCGAAGAGCAGGCAATTGCTGCCTATGAATTTGGCCTTTATGTCCAAGAGCTTGTACGGAGCGAAGACCTCGCCTCTCTTTATGATAATATCCACGGCGCTTTGATCAAAGGGCCCACCAAATCGGATGCGTTAGAACATGGGTTTAAACACTTTTTTAGCGATAAATGGGTCGAAACTTTATTGAATATTGAACCGCAATGCACTCCCATTGGGACACGAGGCTATATGCTTGGGCGGGGTTTGATCTGGTTTGACATGATCCAAGATAAAACGCAGGAGGGGACTAAAAACAAATGGTCCATCATTTCCATTAACAATGATATCGAACCCTAAAAGCCAGATTTAAAACCACTCATTGTGTTTTTTAACCGAGCGGGCACGTAGGTTTGCTCACCATCTTGCCAGTTTTTTGGTTTGGCATTTGATTTTAACATGGGCGTAATGGCGTATAGCCCGCCCGCCAAACAAACCAACAGACCGATAACCACCAGAAATGCTTTCATTGAGAACCCTGTGACCCTGCTTACTGTCCTGACAGGGTACAAAAATTATCAAAATTTACAAGTTTTGTCATCAAAGCCCACTTCGTATATTCTGTGTATCTTCATATTTTCAAAAAAGTGATTGTAGTGTGCATGGGTTTCAGGCTTAGCTCAGTGCAAAGCAGCACAGTATAAATCAACTCAATATAAATCAGCTTAGTGCAACAAGGAGAGCCAAATGAATATTCTACCAGTGATCCAAGCAGCCGAACCCGAATTACGTGAGCTCTATCAAGATTTGCATCGCCATCCAGAAATTGGCTTTGAAGAAACACGCACCAGTAAAATCGTAGCAGAAAAGCTCACGGAATACGGGGTGGATGAAGTTCACACTGGGCTTGGTAAAACTGGTGTTATTGGGATCATTCATGGGAAATCACGGGGCAATCGGCGCGTCGGTCTGCGCGCAGATATGGATGCATTGCCGATCCACGAAGCCAGCGGCGTCGAATTTTCTTCGCAAAATAGTGGCAAAATGCATGCCTGTGGCCATGATGGACATACCACTATGCTGCTCGGCGCTGCTAAGCATCTCGCGGCAACACGCGAATTTGATGGCACCGCGATCATGATCTTTCAACCCGCCGAAGAAGGGCTTGGCGGCGCACGTCAGATGATTGCAGACGGGCTCTTTGAGCAATTTCCCTGCGATGAAGTTTACGGGATGCACAATTATCCCAATGGAAAGCCAGGTCAATTTGACATCTGCAAAGGCGTTGCAATGGCAGGGGCGGATTTCTTTGACATCGAAATCAAGGGACTGGGCAGTCATGCCGCAATGCCACAAGCCTCAAAAGATACCGTGGTCATTGCATCTGCTCTTGTCGGTCAATTGCAAACCATCGTGAGCCGCAATGTTGCACCCCTTGACAGTTGTGTAATGTCAGTGACTCAAATTCATGCAGGCTCGGCCTATAATGTGGTTCCAGAACATGCAACACTCAACGGCACGATCCGTTATTTCAAAGATGAGGTCGCAGATCTCGTCAAAGAGCGCATGACGAAAATTTGTGACGGCCTCGCTCTGGCTTATGGCGCAGAGATCAAAATTGCGTTTCGCAATATTTTCAACGTTCTCATCAACGATGACAAATTGTCAGACGCCTATATGGACGCTGCGGCTGATATTTTAGGGCCAGAGAATGTTTCAGACGATGCCGCCCCCGCCACAGGCTCAGAGGATTTTGCCGATATGCTACAGGTCGTGCCGGGGGCCTATTGCCGGATTGGCCATACGGGCACGATAGGCCTTCACAACCCTGCTTTTGTTTTGGGACAAGAGATTTTAACACAGGGCGCCTCTGTCATGGCGCGTCTCGTAGAAAAGCGGCTGGCACTGAGTTAGAGCCTACCCAGCCAAAGTAGGACCTTTTCATAATAGAACCCAAATTAGGGATTAGAAATTAAGGGAGGTCCCTATAGCGATTTCACGTAATTTTGAGTCACTGCAAGCGCTACACGTGTTTGATTTTCCGTATCTTTGAACTGGAAAAATCTATCAAAAACCCATGCATACCGCAGCTTCCATTTTGAAATAAGGGCCGCGATTGCCTAGGTAGGCGCGCGCCTGCCATGATGGAGCCATTTCGAATTTCGTCAGACCTCTGCTTTAAGCAGTTCACGCTTAGAAAAGAGGGCCGCGGCTGCCTGGGTAGGCGCGAGCGTACGATGATGAAACCCATGAAAAGCGCCCGCAAGACTTATATATTGCAATAAATTGATATAGTAAACGCGCCTGCCGAGGGGCAGGCAGGCGCGGCCTGGTGGTACCCACCGAGCGGGGTATTTCTGCTATTGTTTCTATTATGCAGAAGTCTTGTTAATTTAAAAACGATCAAAGCTGTCATGCTCCAAGTGCCAATAGCTCATAAAGTTCAGCCTTTGATGCCGCGCCGCAATAGCGGCAAAATGACCAGCAACACTGCTATTACCAGCAGGCCCAATGTCATGGGGCGCTCGAAGATGAAAGAAAACCCATCATAGAGCTGCATGGAGCGCGAAAAATTATCCTCAAGCATACTGCCTAAAATAAAACCGATTAACAGAGGGGCCAGCGGATAGCCCGCAAAACGCAAGACCGTCGCACAGAGGCCAAACCCCACAAGGATCAACAGTTCAGTCGCATTGTTTTGACCGATATAGGCACCCATCAAAGTGAAAAAGAGGATGAATGGAATAAGATAAGTGCGGCGCACGGTGAGGATTTTAGCGATATAGGGAATGAGCGGTAAGTTCAGGATCAAGAGGATCACATTGCCAAAGTACATGGATATAATCACCGACCAAAAGACCTCTGGCTGATCGACCATCAACCGCGGTCCCGGGGTAACATTGAGAGCAATCAGCGCCCCGAGCAAAATCGCAGTTGTCCCTGAGCCCGGTATCCCGAGCGTCAGAAGCGGCGCAAAAGATCCCGTATAGGCCGCGTT